>PLMV01000158.1 GCA_003141615.1 Syntrophaceae bacterium | reverse complement strand
ACCTCATCAGTAGTTCGCTTGCGCTCGCCTCCCTGAACCTCACCTGACATGGTCATGCCATGCCTTTTGCCTTAACGCTCACCACAATGGCTCTTAACCAATGCAGCTCAAGGTGGTTTGAAGCCTGCTCCTGCAAGCCGACTTCGAGGGACCTCCCCTCATCTCTTGTGCAACATCGTGGCGCACTTACCACTTCAAATATTTAAAGATGCCCATGCTACGGACTTTAAATTGACGTTTACGAACATGCCGGACGCACATAAAAAAAGCCCCTCCGGAAGGAGGGGCTTTAAAACTAAAACAAAGACACTTTTAAAAATAATTTAAGTATAAATCTATCACTGAACACGTCTGTATGGTAAACCAGAGGTATATCCGACAGCAGAAAGATTAGAGGTTGCCCCTCCAGATGCAGCCCATGACCATCCAACAATCGCCTGCCAGCCTCGCATAGTTGTAGTTGCCCCAGTCATAACCCGATTACCAGCAGCAAATTGTGGTGTACCCGAAGAGTCATAAGTATCGATTTCATAAGCCGGGTTTAGAGCGTGAACCTCATACATCATCATGAGAGTGTAAAGATCAACGGCAATCTTATAAGTTGTTGCTCCACCGACTGGATACAATAATGTCCCTGGACCAGTTGGAATGTTATCATTCATGCCATAGTTTGGACTCGAGGTATTAGTATCTGTTGGACAGAGATAGACATCATATCCAATGCCCGAACCGTTTGCATTTCCACCAAGAACAACGTAAATGCCGGCAAAATTTATAACAAAATCAGTGTTAGCGGCACTCATACCCATTTGTAAAGATATACCAACAGCAGTGTAAATATCAATAGCTTTAATGTAAGTAGTGAGAAGTGGATAACCAAGCGCACTTGTATCTAAAGGGTCTCCTCCAAGAGGCAATACATTGTAAAGATCGGCAAAGGAGATATTTGGAGGGGGAGATACTGCTATTGCATCGCGAATTACCCCGCCCGGAACAAAAGCAATCTGAACTCGATTAGGATCACCTGTTGCACCAGTCATATAGGCATTTGCAGCAGTCAAACCAGCAGCAACATAAGCAGATGCCCATATTCCATTGATAGCATTTCTATAGGAATCAGCGGCAAGGTTACCAAGAACCGATTCTCCAACCGTGAAACCTGGTGTAATTGAATCTGTAGTTATTGGAGCATTATTTATTGCCACAGTATCAAGAATTGAATGCACACCTGTTAATCCGAGCCCAGTAAAAGCAGGAGCAAGGGCGGTGTTAAGAGCGGGGTTAACCAACGTAGATACCACATAATCCATAGATGGATCACCGGCAATGGTGTCATTGATGGGAACATTTGTGCTTGTATAGCTTGTAACCTTACCGGAAGTTTTGTCTACTCGAAGATCAAGTCTTGCTATATATTCGCCATACTCGCCTGGTTCAACAAGGATAGTATCATGATTAGCAGATGTTGTTACTGCTGTTTGATTTATATGAAGATGACCGGAAAGAATAACATCAATGCCGGAAACATTATTAGCAATATCAGCATCATTGCCTATTGCATAACCTGTTCCTGTATCTACTGTAAATCCTTCGTGAGAGAGAAGAACAACAATTTGAGCGCCACTAGCTCTTAACGCGTCAACCTGAGTTTGGAGTGCCGAATAATCATGATTAAAAGTTAGAGGTGCGGCATTAGGAGAATCGAAATCTGCATTTGGACCCATTTGTCCGAGAAGGCCGATTTTGATACCGGCTTTCTCAATAATTTTGGATTTAACAATTGTACCATTGCCAACAAGCGTATTTATTGCAGGAGAAGCACTTGCATCCATATTGCTGGCAATAATCGGAGTAGTGAAAGGTGCGGCTGTATTGGCTTGCGCAGAAGTTATAAACCCGTATAATGCATCCGGGCCTAATTCGGTTTCATGGTTGCCGATTGTAATCGCATCATACTGCATCATAGAAATAAACATGAACGAAAGTGGAGAAGCTGAAGGAAGTGTCATGGTATAAACTGTACCCATTGTAAAATCGCCACTATCGCAAAGAAGCACGTTGTTCGAGCCCTTCTTATTCCTAACACCGGTAATATATGCAGCAAGACGCGCATAACCGCCAAGAACTGTATCATTACCAGTAACAAGGGGCGAATATGATGCTGCAGAACCATATCCGCCGGCATGGTCATGAACATCGGCAGTCTGAAGTATAGTGATCGAAACTGCATTACCACTACTACTACTACTACCGCAACCCATAAGTGTAAATGTAAGCATTGCTAAAATAGCAAGTAATACTCTGAGTTTTTTCATGAAATATCCTCCTTTTTTCGATAAAATATTTCTTTAGACATACTAGAGTATAGGGAGACTGTTTTTGCTTGTCAAGATATATTACGCTAGGGATATGTTGCATTGAAAAGCAGGCAGGGGCTGGCGATACTGTGTGGAAAGGGATGTGGAGCGTCGGCCTTTGTCGCAGTAAAAAGTATAACGCGGCGGATTGAGAAAGTCAATGACACCCGAGGCACGTCCCGCATTCGCCGGGAAGCCCTCAATGGGCATGACATGCCTCTACTTCTCCGCATCAAATGTATCCGCCGTGACGCCTACCGCCTTGAGTTCGTTTTTCTTCACCCTGAAGGTCTCTGTTCTCGGAAAATCATCGACGATTCTGAGATAGCGCGGTATGGCGAATATGGCAAGCTTGTCCCTGAGAAAGTCAAGGAGTTCCCGGGGCGTGAGCATCTTTCCCTCGACGAGCCTGATTGATGCCATGATGTCGTCCTCAGTAAGTTCCGAAGGAACGCCGTAGACAGCGCATTCCAGCACGGCAGGATGTTTCATTATGGCCTGCTCGACGTCATAGGCGGAGACGTTCTCGCCACGTCTCCTCATCATGGAATCGGCGGCCCGCCCCACGAAGTAGAGATAGCCGTCCTTGTTCTGGTACATGAGATCGCCAGTGTACTCCCATTGCCCCTTGGTCTTTTTCTCCATTGCCTCGGGGTTCTTATAGTACTCCACTTTGTCGGTGCAGTCCTTCGCCATGTAGAAGAGAAGCTCTCCCGGCTCGCCCGTCGCGACATCTTCCCCCTTGTCATTGATGATCCGTATCTGCGAGTTTACGGGTTTGCCGATGGAGCCTTTAGGGCCGTCACCGAAATTCATGATGAGCCCCGACCCGTCGATGGCGGCGTAGCCTTCCCATATCTTTATATTGAAGCGCGTTTCGAAGTCCTCCCACATCTCGGCGGGGCAGCCCGCCGAGAGTATCCTCTCGACGCAATGGTCGCGTTCGTGAGGATTCGGCGGCTGTTTCATGAGAATTGGAATGATGGCGCCGATGGTATTGAAGGTGGTGGCCTTCGACCGCCATACTTCATCCCAAAACCGGCTCGCGGAAAATTTCTTGGAGAGCGCCATGGTGCACCCGGCGATAAGTGAGTCCGTCGTGGTGATGAAGAGGGCGTTCCCGTGAAAGAGCGGGAGCGCCGTGTAGTACACCGTCTCGGGTTTAACGGTAAAGAGGGCGAGCGGGCGGATTCTGTCAACCATGTTCTTGTTGTACCGCGAGACAACCCCTTTGGGAAGTCCCGTGGTCCCAGAAGTGTACATAAGAAGAATTATATTCCCCTCATCGAACTCGACGGTGGGTTTCACCGCCGACACGTCCGGGCCATAGGCGGCTCTTAGATCGAGCATGCCTGGCGGCACGGTGTATCCGGCCGGGGCCTCAAGGGTATTGACGATGACCTTTTCGATCCGCGGAGTTTTTTTCTCCACGGACCGGTACAGGTCGACGAGATCATGGTCTACCACGAGGTAGCTGGTATCGCTGTTGTCAATGATAAAAGCAAGGCCGTCTCCCTTGAGGCCTGTATTCACCGTGTTTGCGTACATCCCGATTTGCTGCATGCCGAAGAAAACATCGAGAAACTGGGGCGAGTTGTTCATGAGGAGCGCTATACCCTTCCCCGGTTTTGCGCCGAGGGAAAGAAGATAATTGGCGAGACGGTTTGCGTTGTCGTCCATTTCCCTGAAACTGATGTAACGGTCCTGGTACACCACATAAAGAAACGGTCTGTCGCCAAGTTTCGATGCCTGCGCCTCAAGTTCCGACGCCCATGTTGCTGCCTTGCTCATAGCCACCTCCCTGGATTTGTGTTTCTCATTCTGCGTTCGTCACAACCGAGGCGGTTTTGGTTCGCCATGGTCAATAAGTTTGAAAAAGAGAGTGTATTTGAAGGGCGATTTCATGCTGACGGCACCGGAGGGACATATGGCCGTGCAGCAGCCACAGAACACGCACTGGTTTTCCCCCGGCGGCCTCATCCGCGCCTTTGTGTCCTCCATCATGAGCGAATCGGCGGGGCACACCTCGACACATATGCCGCATCCTGTGCACTTCCTGTCATCGAAGTCGACTTCTCCGGGCGTTACCTGCTTTGGGTCGTTATAAGTGGGAATACGGATTTTTTCCAGGAATGTCATCTTTCCCATGGCGCTCCTCCTTAGTAGATGGTCCGTCGCTGGCCGCTTTCGTACCAGTCGACTGCGTGGGTCTGTCGTGCCACCATGCCGTCCGGCTTGCCTTTCGGCCACCCCACGGCTATGCTGTTGGCAAATTTAAAGGGAAACTCTATGCCGAAGTACTTTCGCCATTTTGCGATATATTCGAAGGCGGGCCGCGCAAATCCGACCCAGCAGGTGCCGAGCCCCATGCTGTGGGCGGCAAGTACCATGTTCTGACCGGCGATGCCGCAGTCAAAATCGGGATTGGACACACCGCGCACATCTTTAAAAATGAGTATCACCGTGGGTGCCCCATGCCAGACCGAAAGCTTTCCCTGGGCAATCAGCGATATAGCTCCGAAGGGAACGGGATGAAGGTCATTGTATCGCAGCCGGGTGAAAAATTTCACCGAGGGCTTCATCCATCCGTAGCCCGGCCTCGTGTAATCTGTCATGCGGCGAAGCAGCACGCAGAGATTGACCACCGTCTTCGTAATGCTTTCAATCACCTGAGCGTCCCGCACCACGACGAACTTCCAGGGCTGTGAATTCCCCGCTGAGGGCGCGAACCGGCCCGCCTCCAGAATTCTCCTGACCATGAATTCCGGTACCTGTTCTTTTTTGTAAAGCCGGACGCTTCTGCGGCTCAGGATTACTTTTTCCGTCTCAGTAAAATCAATTTTGAGACGCTCAATCCGCTCTTCCCGTGAAATCTGCTGCTGTGTTGACATCGCCATCTCCATTTACTGTGCTTTACACTTTTTCAAGTATGTGAATCCCCATGGCCGCTTCCCCCTGGCCGAGAAAACCTCCTCCGTTTTCAGCAAGCGCCAACCTGGCGCCCTCGACCTGACGCTTCCCCGCCTCTCCCCGGAGCTGGGTTCCCAGCTCAAAAATCTGCGCAAGCCCAGAGGCGCCCACGGGATGGCCCCGCGCAATCAGCCCGCCGCTGGGATTTACGGGTATCTTCCCGCCGAGCGCCGTCGCGCCGCTCTCGACAAAAGGGCCGCCCTCGCCAACTATACAGAATCCCACCTGCTCCGTCTGAAAGAGTTCCCCATAGGCCGTGGCATCGTGAACTTCGGCGACGTCAATATCGCCGGGGCCGATGCCTGTGGTCTCATAGGCGATGCGCGATGTGCGGGCGGTGATATCGTTTTGCCTTACCCGGTTTCCCGATTGAAGGACAGATGCGCGGATTCGAATTGCCCGCGTTCTCCCCACCTTTTTCAGAAAGCGCCCGCTGCAGATGATCGCCGCCGCCGCGCCGTCTCCGATGGGGGCGCACATAGCGCGGGTAAGCGGGTAGGCCACCTCCCGGTCGGCGAGCACCTCTTCCACAGTCATGGGAAAGGTGTACTGGGCAAGGGGGTTCATGACCGAGTTGTTATGATTCTTCGCGGCTATGCAGGCGATCTGGCGTTGGGTGGTGCCGTATTCCTTCATGTGCATGCGTGCCCCCATGGCGTAAAGGTCCATGAAAGCCGAATGGACTCCCGCTTTTTCTTTCGGTAGTTCGATGCCTTTCTCGCGGGCTTCACGCTCGCGCAGTTCCTGCTCTTCCTTCTGAAACTTCGTGATCATTTCCATGGTGACTTCCACGTCCGTTCCCGTGATGAAGCCCATCATAACTTTCGACCGGTCGGTATCATGGAGCTTTTCCACCCCGATGGCCAGCGCGCAGTCATAGAGCCCCGCCTTCACCGCCGTCCAGGCTCCGTGAAGAGCAGTGGACGCCCCCGCGCAGGCATTTTCCACGTTGGTGATGGGTATACCCTCGAGTCCGTTCGCGGAGAGGGCGACCTGCCCCCTGATGCAGTGCTGAAAAGAGCTCATGCCCCAGGAGGAGTTGGAAAACCATGCGGCCTCAATGTCGCCCATCGAAAGGCCACAGTCATCGAGCACAAGTTTCAGCGCTTCACCGGTGAGCGATTTGATGCTCCTGTCGAGATACTTTCCAAATTTCATCATGCCAAGACCGATAATATACACATCCTTTGCCATCTCTGATTCTCCTCTCTTCGTATCAGGCAAGCCCGCGGCGGGCCAGTTCAAGCAGGAGTTTCCTGAAGCGGTCGCTCCGGTTCATGGACGCAAAATTGCCATAGTATAGCGACGGCGATAATCGCTTCAAGAACCACTGAACTCGTGCGGAGAACTGGGGTATCACGTAGAGCTTGTTTTTCTTCACGGCCCGTATTGTGCTCTCAGCAATTTCTTCAGCCGACATTCTTCCGTTCTCAATTCCGGCGGTGCTGAAGTCTTTCTGAAACTTATTGGTGCAGCGGAACGTGCTGAGTAGATTTGTCCTGAAGAAGGACGGGCACACCACGGTGACGCCGATACCGTCCGCGGCAAGCTCACACTTTAACGTCTCCGAAAGGGATATCACCGCCGCCTTCGTGGCGTTATACGCGGGCATCTCCGGAAGCGATATAAGACCCGCCGCCGAGGCCATGTTCACAATGTGGCCGCCGCCCTGTGCCTTCATGCGCGGCACGAAGATGTGGCACCCATGGAGCACGCCCCAGAAATTGACGCTGAATATCCACTGCCAGTCTACGACGGGGCACTCACCCACCGCACCCGCCACGGCGACACCGGCATTGTTTACCAGGAGATCCACCCGCCCCCACCGGCCGAAGACATACTCGGCCATCCGCCGCACATCATCAATAACGGCGACGTCACATCGGAAGGGTTCGCCGCTCCCGCCTGCGTCTTTCACCAGCGCACACGTTTCCCCGGCGCCTTCCAGGTTAACGTCGGCGGCAAGAATCTGCCATCCCCTTTTCGCGAGTGCGACGGCAAGCGCCCTCCCGAATCCCGAAGCTGCGCCGGTGATGACTGCGTTTCGCTGATTATGCATCCGGATTACCTCATTAAAATAGATTGGCCGCAGCAGTGCTGCGCACTATCCCCCCGCCATCACCTGTTCCACGTACTTCAGCTTCTTCATGGGAGCCATGCCAAGAAGCGCCTGTACCTGCTTAGCGTCCCGGAATCTCTTTTCCTGGCCGTAGTCCTTCATATACCCGTACCCACCGAGAATCTGGATGCCGTCGGTAGTAAGCTCGCAGGCATCGTCCTGAATTCGGATCGCGGCTGCGCGGGATTTTGATTCCCACCCGGGAAGCTTTTCGTCAACAGCCCGGCACGTCACCGCAACGGCCATGTCGGCGATATCAACCTTTACGGCCATATTTGCAAGTATCATCCGGACCTCCGACCACTTCACAATCTCGCGCCCCCCCTGAAAGCGTTCCTTTGCATAGCTTTGCGCCTCCGCAAAGGAACCTTTCATGATTCCGCAGGCAATCGCCGCAGCGGCAACGTGCATTTTCTCCGCCGCCCGTTCAAAGAGCGCCGCGCCTTCCCCCACATCGCCCGCAATGGTTCCTTCCACGTCTTTTATACTCACATCGACAGCGGGGCAGGCGTGAAACCCGAGGCTGACCACGGTGCCACTTTTAGTGACCTCCGGCGAGGCAAGATCCACAATAAAGAACGAGTATCCTTTCCTGCCGTGGATGCGTGCCGGGACAAGCCCGTATCGTGCAAGACCTCCCAGAACGAGGTAATCACAGGTGCCAAAGAGGGTATATCGCCCCTCTTCTTGCTGTGCAAAGACCGAGGGTGCAAGCTCTGAAGGATTGGCAAACGAGGGAAATGCGATGAGTGCCTCTTCAGCCTTTGAAGCGCTTCCCATAATCTTTCTGATTGTATCGGGCGCGGCAGTCTCCATGAAAATCTGCTGGGCAAGCGCCGTGGTGAAGAGTATCCCCGCCAGGCTCGCGTCGACGCGGCTTATGGAATCCAGTATCACGCAGAGCGCACCCGTTCCCTGCCCGATGCCGCCGAGGTACTCCGGCAGAATAATCCCGAAAAATCCCGCCTCATGGGCGCGCGTGATCACGCCGTGAAAAAAGGGACCGAAGGGATATTTATCATGCTCTTCCCTCTGGGGGGCAAGCTCATTCCGGGCGAACTGGTCGGCAAGCTCTTGGAAGGGTTTCAATCCGGGGTTCGTGAGCGTTATCATGGTAGCCTCCTTTCTATTCATCAAAGACGACTGCCCGGGGACAGGACCGTGCAATCAGGCATTTGAAGATGTTCAGGTGATTGAGCTGGTTGGTGCCTTCGTAAATCTGGAGAAGCTTGGAATCCCTGAGGTGTTTTTCCACCACTTTATCCTGCCGCAATCCCGCCTGGCCCATCAGCTCCAGGGCGAGCTGGCAGTTCCTGATACCCATGTCTGTTCCCACCACCTTCGCAATTGACGCCCAGCCGGAGGTGCGGTGAATTTCCTCATCTTTCTGACCGTCAAGACCGATTTTCCTCATGAGCTTCGTCATCCAGTTCTTATTCATCATCGGCGCAATGACGAGGTCGATATAAAACTTCGGGAGCATCTTTGCATAATAGTATAGGGGTTTCATCTGAAGAGTCTTGAAAATACCATACATGCCGTTGGCGTAATTGGTTTCCACGTAGCAGAGCCGTGCGATGGTCACATTCTTGTACATCTCAGCAAGCATGCACTGAGCCCATTCATGGTTGATGAGCGGCTTGCCGTCCACCTCCGTCTCACCGGCAAATTTCAGCGCCTCCTCAAAAGCACCGCGGGCGACACCCGTACCGAAGGCGCCGACTCCGGCACGTGTGACTGAAACCACGTAATCGATGATCTGCATGTTGGTTTCCCGCGCGCTCCGGAAAAGGCCGCGACTCTGCCCTTCATCCATGGCGACCAGTTCATCGGGAATGAAACAGTCCTCGAAGATGAGCTCACTGGCAGGACATCCCTTCTGGCCCATCTTGTGTTCCTGGCGCCCAAAGGAAAATCCCTTCGCGCCGGTGGGGACGGCAAGCACCACGTACGTATCCGAAGGGCGCTTCAGATCGCCATAGACAACCAGCATGTGCCACGCGGAGAGGTGACCGTTCGAAATAAACACCTTTCTCCCGTTCACCACATACCCGCCTTTAACCTTTTCGGCATGGCCGGTGATTTTTCCCCTGTCCACGAGTTCACTCTCTTCCACGTCGGTGCCTGCGCCGGGTTCCGTTATGGCGAGTGAAATAAGGCAGGGGTCCCCTGTCTTCTCGCCTTTCACCACCTTCCGCGCGAGCCTGTTCACGAGGCGCATATTCCAGGTGGCGGTCAGTGTGGCAAAGCCGAGATAGTGGACCCCGATGAGATTCGCCATGGACAGGCAGGCAGACCCGATTTCTTCAATGAAATAGGACATGGAGGGCATGCAGTAACCCTTCCCGCCGAAGATTTTCGGAATCCACATAGAATAGAAACCCCACTCGTTCGCCTTTTTCACAAACTCCCAGGGGAGGAATTCGGGGTCTTCCGTCCTTTTCCTGTCGAGTTCGAGGGCGTAGGGTCTCACTACCTCATCGTTGAATTTCCGGGCAATGGCCACCACTTCCTTCGTTTCATTGATCATCCCCTTCGGCTGTTTCGCCGTCGCCTCGAGGCTACACATAATGTCGATGAATTTGGGCTCCCTTTCAAGAAGCACCCTGAATTCCTGGCTGAGTGCCATGATCCCCTCCTTTTTCTGCGTGCTGATCGCCCTTGTTACTGTATCCCCAGTTTCTCTTTACCCTTCTTGGTGAGATAACTAAAAAATATGGCCCTGTTTATCGTGATGAGCGCTTCAATGGCCTCCTCACGGGTGAACTTTTTTTCCACGAGATAGCAATGGGCAACCTGATTTGACATGCCGACGACCACATGTCCCAGAAGCACCGGATTGAATCCGCTGATTATCCCCTTGCGCTTCCACTTCGAGAAATCTTCCGCAAGGTCATTCGCGAAGGAACTGAACCAACGCCAGGCATTTTCATCGACCCGTTCATCCACGCCAAAGCCTCCGCGAATATTCGTGAGGACCTGACTGGCATGTTCGTCAACATAATCAAAGAAGGCATTGTATGTTTCCCTCACCTTTTCCAGTCTTTCAAAAATGTCGTCAGAGCGGTTTGTCTGTCTCTTTTCCTTCAGCATGATCCGGAGTTCTTCAATATTTCCAGTCGCGATTTCCTCGAACAGGTCTTTTTTGCTTTTGAAGTGGACATATACTGAACCCGCCGATATCCCGATGGCCCGAACGATGTCTAGCACCGAGGTATTGTGATACCCCTTTCTGCTGAAGAGCTCCTTTGCAGCCCGGACGATTTTCTCCCTTGTCTCATCTTTACTGATTTTTCTTCCATTATTCTTAACAATCATGACTTGACCCCGGAAAATGACGGCAGCAATCCGCTGCCTGTAAATGAATGAACATTCATTCAGTAAATTAAATTTGAATTCCTGTCAAGTATTTTTTTTGATCCGCCCCCCAATCTCCCCGTGGCTGGTAAATCAACAAAAAGATGCACTGATTTATCAAAAAGATAACTGCCGCGATACATCACTCGCACAATGATCGGCAGCGCACTCCATATTTTGTGGTCATAAAATTGTTTTGATACACAAAATCCTTCTTCATATACTTCCGTAAGTTATTATAAATTCAACTAGTTATCAATCCGTTGGTATGACCAACGGCTCCGTATATGTGCATGCACCTATGAATTAAGGTTACGATAGATGATTGACTGAACGATACTACGGCCGTATACTTATACCATGAAAGAAAATACGCGACTCCGCTATCACGAGATATATCCCCGGATATACAGAATCATACTTCCCCTTCCCGGCGACAAACCAGGGCCGGTAAACGCCTATATCTTCACCGGCAAAACCGTGACCCTGCTCGATACCGGCACGCTAAAAACAGTGCATATTCTTGAGCATGCGCTCGCTCAGATCGGAATAAGTTTTTCGGACATCGACCAGATCATCCTCACGCACGGCCATATCGACCATTACGGCGCGGCCCGGAAGATTATTGAAGGATCGAGAGGCCTCGTCACAGTCGCCGCTCACGAGGAGGATAAATCCCTTATAGAACACGGCATGGAAGTGCCGCGGAAACAGTTCATCAAGTACTACCAGCTCATGGGAGTGCCGTTAATTTTTCAGGTTTCCTTTCTCTTGATACGATGGCTTTTCTCTTATATGGCGGAGAACTGCCGCATCGACAGATTTCTATCGGATGGCGAAAAAATATTAATGGGTGACTATGAAGCCACAGTTATCGCAACCCCCGGCCATACTAGGGGGTCCATCAGTTTATACCTTGAAAAAGAGGGGATCCTGTTTCCCGGCGATCATATTCTGGGGCACATCACCCCCAACGCATTTGTTACGCTTGAGGCCGACTTCGACCTCCCCCAGCGTATGAGCCAGGTCGAATTTTATGATTCGCTGCAGAAGATAGAAGAAATTTCCCCCCGGATCGTCTACCCCGCCCACGGCGAACCGATACAAAATGTTGGGAGCACCATAGCGATGTTCAGGGAACAATTCAGCCTCAGGCAGAAAGACATCTTGTCGATCCTGACCCGCGGAGAATACACGGTATATCAGATCGGGCGTAAATTATTTCCCGACATCAGCGGAAAGCGGCTCCCCCTCGAAATCTTCCTCATGGTATCGGAAGTCTACACTCACCTGCAGTTGCTCCAGAAGGAGGATAAGGTGGCGTCATATTTAGATAAAGGCGCGCTGTATTACAAAATAAATAATCACAAGGCATCTGCACTAATTTATCGGGCAGAAAAGAGGGGTCGCATCTCCTGTTCGGTTTATGCGTCCGCAATTTCCTGCCCGTAGCATGGGGCATCTTTGAAGATTTGAATTGGTAATAATCAATTCAAATTAAAGATGGAAGTTGTGGACTCGTAGGTGCAGTCTACGATTCCACAGGTTGGGCAATCTTGAAAAATCACGAAACGAATTTTTTGTTTAGTCCGTCCTGAAAGCAAATTGACTGATCTTAAAAAATATGCAAGATTACAACTAATACCAATAATAAGGAGAACATAAAAGATGCCGGACGCAGATGGAACCAAAGATGCCAAAATGTTTTATTGCGATATGCCGCAAAAGACACAGGGGTTTTTCCTCAAAGGTTCGAATTCCCTGGATTGGGGAATGAAAAACAGACTGGCACGGATATTTAATCCAGTCTCCGGCCGAACGGTTATGCTGGCCATCGATCACGGTTATTTCCAGGGACCAACCACCGGTCTGGAACGAGTCGATATCAATATCCTTCCTTTAGTGCCTTATGCGGACACCCTTATGCTGACAAGGGGAATTCTCCGCAGTGTTGTGCCACCTTCCACTTCTCAGGCCATTGTGCTCAGGGTTTCCGGAGGCGCCAGCATTCTCAAAGAGCTGTCCAATGAAGATATTGCCGTCGATATAGAAGATTCTATTCGTTTGAATGTCTGTGCCATGGCTGTTCAGGTCTTTATCGGCGGCGAATATGAAAGGCAGTCAATTATCAATATGACCAGGATGGTTGATATCGGCAACCGTTACGGCATTCCGACTCTCGCGGTGACTGCGGTAGGCAAGGATATGGCACGGGACGCGAAGTACTTCCGGCTGGCTTGCCGGATATGCGCGGAGCTTGGCGCCCACTATATCAAAACTTACTATATAGATGAAGGTTTCGAGACCGTCACCGCATCCTGCCCTGTACCGATCGTGATGGCCGGCGGCAAGAAGATACCGGAGCTTGACGCCCTGACTATGGCCTATAACGCGGTTCAGAGGGGCGCCGCCGGGGTTGATATGGGGCGTAATATTTTCCAGTCCGAAGCGCCTATTGCTATGATTCAGGCGGTGCGGGCTGTCGTCCATGACAACGAAACTCCGGCAAAGGCTTTTGATCTTTATAATACATTGAAGAACAAATGAAAGTCGCATACTGGTACAACAACAAAGATATCCGTATCAAAAATGTGCGGACTCCGGTGCCAAAACACAAGGAAATACTGGTCAAGGTTATTTCCTGCGGTATCTGCGGCAGTGATATCGTCGAATGGTACCGGCTCCCGAGAGCGCCGCTGGTGCAGGGGCACGAAATAGGCGCGGAAGTGTTCGTTGTCGGCGCTTCCGTAAAAAAATATAAACCGGGTGACCGGGTATTTATCGCCCCTAAAGTGCCCTGCATGAAATGTTATTATTGCCAAAACGGGCACTATCCTCAATGCTCGGANNATTTTAGTAGAAAACGGAACATATCTACTGCCTGAAAATATTACCTACGATCAAAGCACATTCATCGAACCTCTTGCCTGCGTCATCAGAGCGCAGAGACAGGCCCGCGTAAAAAAGGGACAGTCTGTGCTGGTCATCGGGTGCGGCATGTCCGGATTGCTTAACGTGAAGCTTGCATGGACAAAAGGATGCAAGATAATAGCCGCCGACATCAACAAAACAAAACTCGAATTTGCCACGAGAATGGGAGCTGATATAGCCATTAACGCGGCGGATAATATTTTGGAGCAATTGGTTGCGAAAAATGGCAAAAAAGCCGACGTTGTATTTTTATGCGCTTCCGCCGATTCAGCAGTGGAGCAGGCATGGAAATGCGTGGATAAAGGCGGTGTGATTGTACTGTTTGCCGTTCCCGGACCGGATAAGAAAGTTGTCGTTCCTGTCAATGATTTTTGGATGAAAGAAATTACCATCATCACTTCTTATTATTGCGGGCCTCCCGATATTATGGAAGCGTTGAAGTTAATAGAATCACGCAATGTCGTGGTGAATGATTTGATAACGCACCGGCTTGCCTTAACCGATATCGTTAAAGGCTTTCAGTTGGTAACAGATGGCCGGGAATCATTAAACCGAATGAGCACAAAGAATTCGGGGGAGATAAAACTTAACGCCTTCCGTTTAAAGATTGTTAGGCAATGCGAACTTGCAATTGTTTCCCCAGCGCTTTGGCAACTCTTTCTAATGTTGACAATTTAATATCTTCTGCATGATTTTCGATTCTCGAAATTGCCGTTTTCTTTGTTTTAAGACGACTGGCAAGTTCATCTTGAGTTAAGCCCGCTGATTCCCTTGCTTGACGCAGAATTACCCCAATTTTGAACTGTTCATAGCCTTCATCAAAGCCCACAGAAAATTTCTTGTCTTTCTTTTTTCTTTCTAAAATATATTTTTTTAGATCACTCATGATTTTTTCCTTCTGCTTAAAAAATCTTTTCTATGTTTTGTAAAATATTACCGTTCTATGCATGGCCGCATGTTAACACGCACGTTAACCTTTGTCAAGAATAATCATTTTGGCAATGTGCACTTTTCAATCCACGCGCCCACGCGGGGCGCGACCTCAACAGGCGGCGGTACCGACCACGTGTCCGTAGTTTCAATCCACGCGCCCACGCGGGGCGCGACCGTTTCGCTTACTTCTCCGATTGTCTTTTCACTGCTGTTTCAATCCACGCGCCCACGCGGGGCGCGACGTTTACGTTACCCATAATAGGTGTTATTTTATCAGTTTCAATCCACGCGCCCACGCGGGGCGCGACACGTTAAAGAAGCGGCAGAGGCGTTAGATAACCTGTTTCAATCCACGCGCCCACGCGGGGCGCGACGCTTTCCAGTCCATGATCTCTCTCCTTTAAAATTTGTTTCAATCCACGCGCCCACACGGGGCGCGACGTTTTTTTCCCAGCAGAAAAAATCCACCTGAAACGTTTCAATCCACGCGCCCACGCGGGGCGCGACGGTTAAACAATCTTCTTACAAGAACCGCCAAGATGTTTCAATCCACGCGCCCACGCGGGGCGCGACCCTTCATTCCCCAAACCAGCAGAAATTATACAAGTTTCAATCCACGCGCCCACGCGGGGCGCGACCTCATCTTCCGGGACCGGTAGCGATCTGTCTTTCGTTTCAATCCACGCGCCCACGCGGGGCGCGACTTTCAACACGCGCAAGCCGAAAATCTTTGCATTGTGGTTTCAATCCACGCGCCCACGCGGGGCGCGACTGAAGGAATGGTATGCCTGGGCCGGCCATTACTGGTTTCAATCCACGCGCCCACGCGGGGCGCGACCCTGGGTTAATCAGCATTGCAATGAGGATTGGCAGGTTTCAATCCACGCGCCCACGCGGGGCGCGACGGAAGAATCCGGCATTCGCCGGAGTTCCAAACCCGTTTCAATCCACGCGCCCACGCGGGGCGCGACCTTTTCCTTCGGTGTATGCACGGCCTCGGAAATGTGTTTCAATCCACGCGCCCACGCGGGGCGCGACTAGGTTAAATCCAGCAACAGTTAGACCATTGATAGTTTCAATCCACGCGCCCACGCGGGGCGCGACTATGATGATACTATACAATCGGCGGGATATTTGTTTCAATCCACGCGCCCACGCGGGGCGCGACCCAGACTTTGCTGGCCGTAAAAATCACTGACTCCGGTTTCAATCCACGCGCCCACGCGGGGCGCGACCTTGTCCCGCTTTGCGATAATTGTGTCGTATGATTGTTTCAATCCACGCGCCCACGCGGGGCGCGACCAGAGGCGAGCACAAACTAAGGAGACTTTATGAGTTTCAATCCACGCGCCCACGCGGGGCGCGACCAGAAACAAATTGTTATCAATATGCTTTCTCAGGTTTCAATCCACGCGCCCACGCGGGGCGCGACGTATCAACGGTCATCACAAGAGTCGTACTAGAATAAGTTTCAATTCACGCGCCCACGCGGGGCGCGACTATGTGATGTTGAACAGGCAAGAAGGTTATCATCGTTTCAATCCACGCGTCCACGCGGGGCGCGACATTCCCACCCGGACTGCCGGTTGGTCCTATAAGAGTTTCAATCCACGCGCCCACGCGGGGCGCGACACAGGGCTTCGTTACGGGAATTGGAGGCTAACATGTTTCAATCCACGCGCCCACGCGGGGCGCGACAATGCAGACTATAAAACTGGATCGGGAATTGCGTGTTTCAATCCACGCGCCCACGCGGGGCGCGACACAGGAGATTTAACCGTCCTCAAACCTTTTCTTGTTTCAATCCACGCGCCCACGCGGGGCGCGACTATCATTCATACTCGCAATCAAATGGCCGTTTTGGTTTCAATCCACGCGCCCACGCGGGGCGCGACGGGTTAACTGTGATTGAATTTCAAGGCATAATTCAGTTTCAATCCACGCGCCCACGCGGGGCGCGACCATCCCATTCAATAATAACACCGACAGTCTCCTGTTTCAATCCACGCGCCCACGCGGGGCGCGACTAAGTCTTCTTGCTCAAATAGGACTGGCTTATGGGTTTCAATCCACGCGCCCACGCGGGGCGCGACAAAATTAGTGTTTCCACTTCGCTGCATTAATAGCGTTTCAATCCACGCGCCCACGCGGGGCGCGACCCAATCTTTCTTCCCGGTAGCCTTCACGCTATCTGTTTCAATCCACGCGCCCACGCGGGGCGCGACACAGTAAATCTATTTTAAACACTGATGCTCTTGAGTTTCAATCCACGCGCCCACGCGGGGCGCGACTTTCCCACATGTAGTGCGAGGAAAGTCTTAGAGTGTTTCAATCCACGCGCCCACGCGGGGCGCGACACGGTGCCGTTTATGGACAGTTGGAGCGATTTAGTTTCAATCCACGCGCCCACGCGGGGCGCGACATTGTGGTGTTTACGGCAAGAACCTGAGAAGTTTCGGTTTCAATCCACGCGCCCACGCGGGGCGCGACCCAACTGTCCGGTCTTCCTGCTGCGCCCATAATGTTTCAATCCACGCGCCCACGCGGGGCGCGACAGTGCAACGAATCCTACCCATCAAGTCGTTTATCTTGTTTCAATCCACGCGCCCACGCGGGGCGCGACCGGCCATCCTCGCCAATCTTCATTCCCACGGCATGTTTCAATCCACGCGCCCACGCGGGGCGCGACCACCGCGGCCAGGATGCACCAGTCATGACGGGCGGTTTCAATCCACGCGCCCACGCGGGGCGCGACCATAGTTAAATCCTCCTCGTTTTGGGCCGGCATTGTTTCAATCCACGCGCCCACGCGGGGCGCGACGCGTTGAGCCGGAATTAGGACTTCACATCTTCAACGTTTCAATCCACGCGCCCACGCGGGGCGCGACACGCCCTGACTGATTATGTCTGCCTTGTTGAGATGTTTCAATCCACGCGCCCACGCGGGGCGCGACAAGGAAACTTACACGCTTATTTAATAAGAAATTCGGTTTCAATCCACGCGCCCACGCGGGGCGCGACATTGCATCTGGATTTTTATTTCTGATATTACTTTGTTTCAATCCACGCGCCCACGCGGGGCGCGACAGCCAACCCATTATTAGGTGAACAGGCGGTGTTAGTTTCAATCCACGCGCCCACGCGGGGCGCGACTCCAGCCAGCCATAGCATAATGCTCGATGATCTGTTTCAATCCACGCGCCCACGCGGGGCGCGACGTTGCCACTGATCCGAATGCAGCCGAAAAACTCAGGGTTTCAATCCACGCGCCCACGCGGGGCGCGACTACGCGCATCATCGGTACTTGTGAATATCTTTGGGTTTCAATCCACGCGCCCACGCGGGGCGCGACTTCCAAACTCGTTTATTATCGGACCACCACATAAGTTTCAATCCACGCGCCCACGCGGGGCGCGACTCCATACGACAAGCGTCTGACGGGAGACGTTCAGTTTCAATCCACGCGCCCACGCGGGGCGCGACAAGAATGGCGTGTCAGAAACCATGATATTTTCTGGTTTCAATCCACGCGCCCACGCGGGGCGCGACATTAGTAATCTGCAGAGCGGATACGGCATTCCGGGTTTCAATCCACGCGCCCACGCGGGGCGCGACATTTTTCGTCTTGCCCGATCTGCCGTCATACCCGGTTTCAATCCACGCGCCCACGCGGGGCGCGACCTTATAGGGAAGATTTTGTAATAGATTGGACTGAAGTTTCAATCCACGCGCCCACGCGGGGCGCGACGAAGCATCAACCGACAATTCCAGTTGCGTACGGTAAGTTTCAATCCACGCGCCCACGCGGGGCGCGACGGCACCCTTGCCGTGGTTGTCATCGACCTTCAACGAGTTTCAATCCACGCGCCCACGCGGGGCGCGACGATGATGGTGGTGCGGCCATCATCCTGTCGTTGCCAGTTTCAATCCACGCGCCCACGCGGGGCGCGACATGTGCCGATCACCACAGCCACAGCGGAAACTAGTTTCAATCCACGCGCCCACGCGGGGCGCGACCCAGCAAGATAGATACGCGCATCATCGGGACGTGTGTTTCAATCCACGCGCCCACGCGGGGCGCGACCAGGCAAGTCTGCAATCAATGTTTACCCAAATTAGTTTCAATCCACGCGCCCACGCGGGGCGCGACTAACGGCGGACACCACATATTATCGGGTAGGCGCGTTTCAATCCACGCGCCCACGCGGGGCGCGACGAGGGCATAAGCCTCATCGCAATAAGCCTTAAAGTTTCAATCCACGCGCCCACGCGGGGCGCGACAGTAAAAACATGTATTCTTTTTTCAGGCTCTATCAGTTTCAATCCACGCGCCCACGCGGGGCGCGACGAAAATTCGTTACAACCATATAGCAGTAATACCAGTTTCAATCCACGCGCCCACGCGGGGCGCGACCCTGCTTGATTGGCATGGACAACACAGTTGCCGGTTTCAATCCACGCGCCCACGCGGGGCGCGACATCTATGCAGTGCTTGTATTGCCGAAACACATCAGGTTTCAATCCACGCGCCCACGCGGGGCGCGACTGTTTACTTCTAATTTATTATTAATACTACTTAATATCTCAATATTTCGCGAATCCTGGTTTTTATAGCATCATCTATATTCAGTTTTCAAAGATCATTTGAAATATATCTATGATTTAAATAGATTACTTAATCCGCGAACCTACCTGCCAATTATTGTCAGCTTCAGGTTCGCGGAAGCCTTTTTATACGATCAGCGGCCCCTCCTGATTAATTGACTTTTTAGCGCCTATATGTTCCACACGTCTACGCCAATTAGAGCCCAAAAAATAAAAGCGCAAGCTGTCTTCATCGGGATTTATTTCCTTAATCAGGCGTTCACGCAAAACCGTCCATTGCGCCGGATCAACAATGCATTCAAAAACAGAATACTGCACTCGCTGGCCATAGTCCTTACAGGCCTTAGCCACACGCCGCAAACGCTTTGGTCCCCTTTCATCCTGCATAGCAACGTCATAACTGACCAGAACAAGCAATTTCTCCCCTCCTTATTTCCAGATAAACGGCGGATAGCCGTCCAGATCACCGCGCAGACAGCGCGCCATAAGCAATGCCTGCACATGAAACAGCAACCCAATCGTTACTTTTTCATCCAAAAAAGGATGATAAATTTCTTCCTGCTTTCTTTCCTGATAGGCAACCAGAAGCGTTCTTCTTGTTTCATCGTTCATCATGACCGCGCCTGCTTCCGTTTTATTAAAACCTTTGTCCTGCACCTGCCGCAGATTGATCAAAGAAAGTGTCAGGCGATCCGCAAGAAATGGACGAAATTCTTCCATCATGTCCAATGCCAGACTGGGTCTGCCGGGCCGATCCCGATGCAGAAAACCAACTGCGGGATCAAGCCCGACCGTTTCCAGAGCGGAACGAATATCATGCATGAGCAGCGTGTAAATAAAAGACAGCAGGCAATTCACATTATCCAACGGTGGACGGCGATTACGCTCCTGAAAAGTAAAACTTTCTTTTTGCGCGACAATCAGATGATCAAAAACACTAAAATAAGTATGCGCTGAGTCGCCTTCCAAACCTCGCACGGAATCGAGTGACTGATTCAGCTCAAGCGATTGCAGTGACCGGCTCATATCATCTACGCTTCGGCGAAGCGCATCCTCATCTAGTTTTTGTGCATGATCTCTGAGTACCCGCTGGAGCACTGTTCGACAATTGGCAATCTTGCCGGTAACGAACGCTTTGGCCATTTGCGCGGAATATTCCTGATCATCCGCTTTTCGGTATTGCTCACGGCGCAGCAGAACATTGCCGGATACCGGCCCCTGCACACGCGCCAGAAAACGGCCATACTCAGATAAGAAGCTGATGCCAACCCCGTTTTCACCGCAAAATCCCATCAAAAACGGACTGCAAGACACATTGCCGAAACAGACAATGCCGCCGATGGTATGTATAGGCACACGCAGTCTGATTTCTTGATTAACCTTGACCACGACAGTTTCGCCTTCCTTGGCAAGGTAAGTACCCTGTGTGGTCACAAATAAGGTGTTAAGATGTTTTTTCATGTTTCATCCAACATTCGTTTCAGGTAACTTTTGACTGACCTATTTTTCTGTATCGTTTTGGGCATACATTCGGCAACAAGAGAACAGCTTTCACACCGTTTGGAATAGACCGGCGCGGGGGTAATTCCTGCATCAATCAATTCATGTGTTTTGATTGCCGCAGCTTCCGTTTCCTGCCTCAGCGCTTCGTCAAAATCAACATCAAGACGTCGCCTAGTTTTGCCATAGAAGAGCGCGCCGGTGGGAATAGAGGCACTGAGCATTTCCTCCAGACAAAGCGCCTGAGCGCAGAGCTGAATTTTATCGCTGTGATCAGGCTTGGGCTTGCCCCGTTTATACTCAACAGGGAAGGCCTGCCATGTTCCATCATCCTGACGGTGATATTCCACAATATCCGCCTTGCCGATCAGTCCCAGCCGCAAAGATCGTAACGAAACGCCGCGCTCGATGCGCACATCACCACGCGATTCATCGCCTTCCTCATGCACATGCTCATGCATAATCCGGCCTTCGGCGGTCAGACGATTTTCCGCCCATGCCTGTTCGACATGAATCAAAGCGCACTGCCTTGGACAAAAGGCATAGTGTTGTAAGGCGGAAATCATGATGAGATCGTCTTCTTGGTACAAGATTACACCTCATGAACAATCTTTGTTAAGTGAACGCCGATCTTGTCGAGATCGGTTTCATCAACTGTTATCGGCATGTAATCTTCAAACTTACGAGCACATTCCTTTTGAGGGACTGCAATCCGCTTGAATAGCTTGTGCGATGGTGCATTGCCCTTATCATTTTCATGAGTAAAGACATATAGCCCTCGTGTGGCCATTTGTCCCCTTGCGGCAGAATGATCATACTCAAACATATTTGCCAATGCTTCCCAAAGATTTTCAAGATCATTTGATGTTACATTGTACTCTAAACTTTTGGGGTCTTTCTTTGCAAGATATGGGTTGTAAAATCCATGAGTGCGATAAAGCCCATAGGGTACAATTGATTTTCGGCCCATTTCAGTAGATTTTCTTTTTTTATCCTCTTCTTTTGTGATGGCAACACGAGTTATGGATACGTCTAGTCTTGCAATTTGGTCAACTGATTTTGCAAAAGTAAACTGCATCGGACCTCTAACCTGACCCGCATTAAGACCAACAGCTAAAACGGCACCGAACATTTTAATGTCATAATAAGTATCAATCATTTTTTGACGGGTTTTGATTCTTATCTCTTCACTTAATTTCTTTGCAGAAACACCCTCGACCATTCTTTTCACAAGAGCATTAAGTTTTCTTTTTAAACTAGCATCTTCAACATCGTTGAAAGCTTTTTTGATATCTTTTTCTTTCTGAGATTCAACAAGGCACGTTAAAACCAACCCATCAAGTTCAAAATTATCGGGATTATTTTCCTTAAACCATTCAATTAATTCTTCATCATCTTCAGAAAGTTCAACACTTAGCGGTTCAAAACCTTCTTCCTTGGCAGCATTAAAAATTAAACGGTTTAATGCTGTTTCACTTTGTATAAACATCGGTATGCCTTTGGTCATTATAAGATAATCCCTGACTTTCCGCTTCAAAGCCACATCCGTTACAATGCCATGCATGGTTTCAGGATCAATGCGCGGCAGGTTACCGGCATCAGGGTCGCCGTTGGGATTGCCGTTTTCAACATCAAAAAGCAAAACAAATTCGTGTCGTTTTGTGGGATCGGTATGCAGATTAGTCATTGTTCTTTACCTCCTCATTATTGTTTTGATTTTTCTTTGGTCTCTTTTTTTTGAATTCAGCACGTTGGTGATAAAAACCAAGTGAAAACTCGGCTTGGCCAGCAAGGGTTAATGTTTTGGGGTAGCCGCCGGATTCATCAATTTGTGTTTGTACACACTCAATTATATTTTCAAGATCAGTGTAACCAAATTGGTTCTTGCGGATTTTGGGGAAATGGTCTGTTGTCGCTCGCGATACAAGAAGCCCAAATACTGACATCGGGGCAGAAGAAGCGCTACCGTAAAATCTATCTACCAGCGTTGTATTAATCCGCCATCTTGCCGAGCGCAACTGAGCTTCCTCAAGAATGGCAAGCAATTTTCCGCATAGATACCCTTTGTTTGATCGGTTACTGTCTAACTGCTCCATTTTCCCTACCTCCTCTGTATTAAAGGTTAAAATCATTTTAAGAACCGCTGCTATGGCATGAAGCGTATCAGCGTTCTCTTTTTTCATTATTTTTGGATGACGCATGCAGTTGACAGCCTCTTCCAAAAGCCCAACTGGTGGTGGTTCACCGAGATATGCAAACCGCAAAAGACTTCGGCTTAAATTAGGATTGGGGCTTTCAACTGCCTGATACTTCTTTCTTGATAAATTGGAAACTTCAACGGCTTTAAGTATTGCGGGGAGAGAAAAACTTCTTTTTTGAGTGCCATCAGGGCTAATGATCCGCTGAGAATCCAGGAACTGACACAGGTTCTTCTTCAATGTCTCAAGTGAAACAGAAAACCACTCTCTCGGTGAAATGCGCCCTTTGTTTGGCGAAAGGACAAGAAGGTAAAACCTATTATCAGCAATTCGGAGTGCAGATTCCCGAGCGGTCCAGGGAGAATTTAGCATTGCCTCTACCTGCTTTAAATCAGGCGGCGGAGTTTCTTTCTCTGAAAATTGTTCGCGGGCAAGTATAGCCGTAACATTTTGTAGTAATAGTGAGGGATCAATTTCGATCTCTCCAGCTTTTAGTGACATATTTTCTTTTAGCCAGAAAAAAGCATATTGGTTTATAGGCGAATCTTGTTTGTCGTTTCTGGAATCCTGAACAATAATCTTACGATGACTTTTATTTTTTCGGAGATAGTTCAAAACTCTCGATATTGTGTCTCCACAAACAAAACATTGTCCAAGATGCGCATTTTCATAAATGTCAGTGCCAGTTAAAAAAGAAACGAAAGCATCCTTGTTATAGGAATGCAGGGGATTAGGCTTAAAAAGTTTTACACCGACAGGAATTTTCTTGGCTAACGGTGTTAAATTACCACAGATAGAACACTCAGCACATACAACCTCGCCCATTTCTGTTTTTTGTATTGTTCTTTCTTTAAGTTCTTCAACCCAAAAGGCTTTGATTTCCGGGTGTTCAAAAAGCCGCAAGCCCATACTTGAACCATCTTCGTAAACAAAAGACACCCAATCCTTACTCAAAATATCCTTGTACCGTAAATCCTGTTGTGGTTTTTTCTGGTCCAAAATATCAGTAAGCTCTGACAATGCGTCTTTTATAATCCCCCCTTTCACCAACGGACTAGTTCTTATTTTTTCAAGTAGGGACTTAAAAACCTCATGCTTCTCTTTTGCTTTCTTATCCTTGCCGCTTTTTTGTCGTTCAACACCGATAGCATAGCCAGCTTCATCAATAAGGGGGTGTGCTTCAATAGTATTTCTTCTTCCAGAAAAAGGGCGGGCTTTATCAACTTCTGTTTCTGCAATATGGCAACTCAGATTTGATAATGGTCCAAAATGAACTTCCCACTTTATAGGTACGCCATAAGAACCATAAAAGCCTACAGGTGGCAGCTTGTTCTCTTTTTCAAGCCTTCGACCAAGTTCAATTAGTTCATTAAACATGATTTCCCTCCAGCTTATAAAGTTCTTCGTATTTTTCACGGGGTATTGCCATGGTGTTATCAAGCACCTCTGCATCAAAATAAAGTGCGTGGGCATAACCTGCTGCAACACGTTTTGCATTTTCTGCATGACGGTGAAATTCAATCTCTCGCCGTTTGGCATCTTCACGATAGGCGATATCAAACAACATCTTACCAACGGATATATTAAATGCCTGTTCCGGTTCTTCTCTTCCAGTTGCAGGTTCGAACCATGCAGCAAATTCGCGAGTCCCAAGGTAGGGGGTATGATGATACTGCCCTCCTTCCAGTTTTCTTTGGAACTGCGCAGCGTATTTGCCAAAAGCATGTTCTGAGGTGCGAAACGTTATCGCAGCATTGATAATATATTCTACGTCTTTTAGAATCATGCTGACGCGCTGTTGTCTTTTGTCTTCAACTATGATTGGTTTTTTGCTTTGCCTGTCTTCAATCTCATTGCGCATGATATTGATGTACTTGACTGGTTTTAAGACTTTAATTCCCCTAATCTCCCAGCGGAATTCCGGTTTCCAGAAAATCGCTTCAAGCAGCCCCCGTGCGGCGCTCGGGGTGATAACCGGATAGCTGCACCGTTCAACCTTCAGGCCTGGATTTGTAAAGCAGGCAAAATCCCCCCCAACTTTTACTGAAAAAATTGTTTCTTTCATGTACCCTCCTCACTAACAATTAAATCACTCGGGTCATCAAAAGCATGGACTATCCCTTTAATCTGATCATACTTGCCATATGACCTGTAAAAATCAATCGGCTTGTTGTTTAGCAATATTTGTTCAACCCAACCCATATCTCGCTTAATTTCATAATCAAACATATTGACCAGCAAAGGCTGAAGTCTTTGCCATGTTGACTTACTTGGTTTCTCCTTCCACTGTTTTAGTCTCTTTTCAACAGACTTGCTGTTAATCAACACAGGCACGGTATCTTGTTCGATGAGCTTGTAATTTTTTGCTACTTCGGGAAAATCTAATTGCTCTCGAAGTCGTTGAATTCTTTTTTTGTCAGGGTCAATATCAGCAAAAAGTCTTTGAAAATATACTTGATGAATTTCTGGCTGATGCAGTTTTTCAGCGTCATTATCAGACAGCAGCAATCTTGCCTTTTCTAAACCTATTTTATATGGACCTTTTGGTGCACGACCTTCAGATGGTTCAAAGATTATAACCTTGCCCTTTTGATGACCCGACAACTTCCCTTCTCTATTACATCGACCTGCTGCCTGTACAATACGGTCTAAAGGCCCGATTGATCGATATACAGCGGGAAAATCAATATCGACACCTGCTTCTATGACTTGTGTGCTTATAAGCTTTACAGGCAAGCCAGCCTTTAATCTTCTACGAACATTGCGCAGAACCATCTTTCTATGTGCGCCGCACAAAAGCGTAGAAAGATGAAACAAAGCGTCATCCTTCCCAATGGCATCAATAAGCGCCAGAGCGTCCTTGCGCGTATTTAAAACGACAAGCACTTGCGGCATTGATTTTATCTCCTCTGCAAGGACATCCCATCTTACAGGCGCCTTGCGATACGCATAAGATACTCTTCTCATCGCGCTAAAATGGTTTTTCTGCATATCTTTGGGAACGATGTCTTGGACAACAACACCTGCAAATGTATCAATGTAGTGGCTGTCTTCAAAAACGGGTTGAGTCGCTGTGCAAAGTATAATTGTGGCAGAGTATGGGGGCGCTGCTAAAATTTTAATAACATCAAGCGTGGGAGACAAAATTTCGGGCGGCAATGCCTGCACTTCATCAATAATGATAATGCTATTTGCAAGATTATGAAGCTTTCGAACACGAGAGGGCTTATTTGAAAAGAGGCTTTCAAAAAGCTGAATGGTTGTAGTGACGATTATCGGGGCTTCCCAATTTTCTGTGGCAAGCCGCAATGCTATCTTTTCGGGCTCTTGTCCTTCATCCGATGTCACGGGTGCAAGGCTGTGATGCTCAAGCACTGCATCGTATCCCAAAATTTTACAATACTCCGATGCAGTCTGATCTATGATGCTTGTATATGGAATTGCAAATACTATGTGCTTCATTTTCTTGTTAACTGCATGCTCAAGAGCAAATCCAAGCGAACTGCGGGTTTTTCCTCCACCAGTCGGCACTGTTAGGCGATAGATACCGGTAGAGCCAGCAGCGGCCTCGATGCAGGCATTATAAACTTCATGTCTGATACGGTTTACTGATGAGCTTTCTTTTGTCCCATTGAGCAAGGCATTCTGATTTTCTTTGAATCGCGCCTGTAATTCGCACATCGTTGGGAATATTTTTCTTTTTTTAGATATGTCTGAATTAAAATGATTCTCTGTATTGAGATAATCCGCATCCACCAAGGCAGAAAAGAGCATGCGAATGAAAAACTCTCGTTCCATTGTTGTAAATTCCGGGAAACTACACTTTGAAAGTGATGGGAGTGTATTAGCCGTTTCAATAACTGTTTTAACCAAATCTTTATGTTCATCCAGAGAAGCTACAATTTTCTGAGACAATTCTCCCGGCTGATATAATCCGGCGTGATGTCCAGCGATTGGCAAAGCAATTTCCTGCCATCTGCCTGTATCTTTCAGTGCCATATACGCAAGTGCTGCGCCCCAGATAGCATGAGGCGCACTTTGTGCATTTTCCCCTTTTGAACATGCAACCAGATATTTCTGAAAAGCAGAATTGCTTTTCCCTAAATCATGCCAAAGGCCTATCCATTCCGCTAAGTGTCCACCATTAAATTCGTCCGCGAATTTTTTCGCTTGGGCAGCAACTTCAGTTAAATGCTGATCAAGTTTATGCCAGTAACCCAAGGCATTAGCCGAATGTGCGTAAAGTTCATGCATAAAAAGATATTGCCTCTGTGCTATTTGCTACGATTAATGATTTGTTTATAAAATCTATCGCTAAGTCAGCAGCGTTTCTCAGGTATTCTTCCAGCGGCTGCCAGTTGGCAGGTGGTAAGGTATGGGCGAAATATTTTTTCATTGTCACCCCAAATACAATACATTTTAGAAATGCTTTTGTAGTTTACCACTCAAGGCAGAACAAAGCATGTCCTGTAACTATACCTCATAAAAGAGATTACTGAAGCTGGGTAATGAAACAGCAAAGTATCACCCTCCCTCAATCCATCCCCTCAATGGAGGGAAGATAAGGCAACGGAAATGACACCTTTTATATGTTTAGTCACCGGAGTAATAATAACAAGTGGATTTAATCTTACTGAGCGATGGCTTCTTTAAGCTTCTGCGCTACAGCTTTTTCTGCAAATACTTTTTCAATGGCGTCGCCAAGAGCAATACCGGCCTGCTCTCCAAGGCTTTCTTCAGAAAACAAAACATATTCCTTTGAATAGCTGCTTTCCACCTTGCTTTCATACAAGATCTTCCCTTTGGCCATATCCGCGAAAATAATGGTCAGCTTCATATTTGTTGTACAGGTGTTGGTGGGAAACCCCCTCCGGCAGGATATTTCCAGTTCATCTATATTGCCGCCGATAAGAATTTTAAAGTCTTCCTTCGGCATGGTTTCTTCCTTCAAATCCCATTGCCCAATTTTATCGGAAACTTTATAACCGGCCTTTCTTAAATATTCTTTAATGCCCTTGGATATGGCCTTAGTTGCCTTGACATTTTTAGGAAGTACTAAATTTTTCATACCGTCTTTTTCCACGACATGCCCGATAACAAGCCGGTCGTTCATCCGGCGCGTATCGGTAAATTCGGCTATGGAAATAATGGCATTAGAGGCTTTATCAGCTTTTAAATATGCGGGGATAGCGGCTTGATCCGCATCATAGTACATATTAACGCTGTAAAGGCTTCTGGGGCCGGCGCAGCCCAAAAAACTGAAAATAGAAATCAGCAATCCCCATCGCAATATTCTGTTTATTTTCATTATCTACTCCTTATAGTAGGCACGCTTCAGAAAACTGTTTTACGTTTTCATCTTCGCCCATCGCGATTAGCCTGTCGCCTTCGGCAATAATATAATTGGCCATCGGATTGAAAATCATCTTTCCTGAATCTTTTTTCACGGCGACAATGATCAGCCCATAGCGCTTGCGTATTCCCGAATCTTCCAATGACTGAGTGATAAACGGCGAACCTTTGCAGACAGAGATTTCTTCCATGCGCAACTCCAGACTTTGCTGACGGGTGGTAATTTCAATGAAGTCCAGCATGGCTGGACGCAAAATAGCCATAGCCATTCGGACACCGCCCAGCGTATAGGGAGACATGACGCGATCAGCTCCCGCCCGAAGGAGCCTGTGCTCCGATTCTTCTTCCTCGGAACGGGATATAATATATACTTGTTGATTAAGTTCCTTTGCCGTCAAAATAACATAAAGATTTTCCGCGTCCGACGGCAGAACACAAACAACGCCCTTAGCCCGTTTGATCCCCGCTTCAATTAAAATTTTATCCTGCGTCGCATCTCCCTTGAAGCAAATAAAACCCTCGTCCTGAGCCTTCTGAATCACTTCAGGATTGTTATCGATGACCACACACGGCATTTTCCCCGCCATTAGTTCACGGCAAATCAAGAAACCGATCCGGCCACCGCCGCAAATAATATAATGATTATTCATTTTTTCGATTGTTTTTTCCAATTTACCCCTCCCTAATAAACTGCGCAGACGCGCTTCAATAAAAGTCTCCGCCATGAGAACCAGTGAATAGAACATCATGCCTACGCCAAAAATAATTATGAAAACAGCAAACAATTTACCTGCTGTTGTTTCCGGCACGAAATCTCCGTACCCTACTGTAGACAATGTAGTGATACAAGCGTAAAAGGAGTCAACAAAACTCCATCCTTCGATAAAATGAAAACCTACAGTTCCGATTATAAAGATGGTAAACAAAATTATAAGGGTGAATTTCAGTTTGCTGGTAAATATCAAAAGTTTCGTTTCTCCTTTATGCTTCTATGGCGCCGAGCCAATAATGAAAATAATACAAATTATTTCTTTTTGATTTCCTAATATTATAATATAATAAAATCTATATGGCAACATTAATCCCATAATACAAGGAGGTCATATGACACCAGCAACCGAACAAGCTTTAAGCGGTCTGAGGGATCTTTCCATGATCAAATGGTATGTGATTCCTCTTTTAGCCATTGTATTTTATATTTACACACGGGAAATTAAGGAGGCGCGCCAGACCAAAAACTGGGATGCCGTCCTGGCCGGTCTGACAATTTTTGGCGTCGATTTCTTTAATGAAACATGGAACAGCTGGGTTATGTATCTGACTCAACGTTCCGCTTTCTGGACAACACCGGGCGATACCGCACTGCGGACATTGGTGGGATGGAATATCGAAATCATGTTCATGTTTCTCATCCTCGGTATTATTTTTTACCACACGCTTTCGGAAAGTAAAAAAGAAAAAATTTTCGGTCTGCCGGAAAAATGGTTCTGGGCGATAGGCTATAGCGCCTTTTGTGTGTTTATCGAATGCGTGCTCAATATCGGCGGGCAGCTTGTCTGGGAATACCCTTTCTGGAATTTATCCTTTAAGGGTATCTGGCTGATCTTTTTCTTGGGCTACTTTATCTTCTTCTGCGCTGCTATTTTAGTGATCAGCTTAAAAACCCTGAAAAGCAAAATCATCACAGTGGGAATGATTTACGCTGTGCCGATTTTGATGAATATAGCCGCTTTAGGATTTTGGGGCTGGAGATATTAAAGGCTGAGCCCGGAGTATTCTTCGACAATTTTATTATATTTTTCGTGAATCATTTTGCGGTCGAATTCCCAAAATTCGGCCAGCATCTTTTCCTGCTCGTCTTTGTTAAAGTATTCCTGGCAGGGATAGAAGAAATGTTTGTCTTCCTTTTCGATATGTTTGGGGTAAAAATTGCCCAGTTCCCGTGCTAAACTGATTATTTCGGTGAGCTTTCCTTCCTCGCCCTGCAAATATTTTTCCTTAGCCGCGACCAGCGATGCCGTTGTCTTTCTGCCCCATATATGCTCGTCGAGCAATTCCTGCATNNTTGCTCTTTTCAACCTGATCAATATGGCGCATCATTGAAGCCAGCATTTTTTCAATTAACCGGTGTTCCCACATTAACGGCCCGATGGGTTTCATAAATCATCCTCCTTTTTTATTTTGATGCTAATTTATACCATGAATTGAATTGGTTAACATGATTTTTTCATTGTCGGCAATACTTCAACTTGATAATTGTTGCAACTCGGTTGCATTTTTGATAAGGGTCAGGCATGGTCACAGATTCAAAACATAAAGATGCCTTGCTTACTTTGCAAAAGGCCGGCATTTCTAAAACATCGCAGCGTCTTGCTGTTTTGGATATATTGCTCAAGGCAACAACTCCGCTGAGTGTAAACACTATACGCCAGTCACTGGAAACCAAAGCCAACATTGATAAAGTAACCGTTTATCGTATTTTAACTCTTTTCAGGCAACGCGGGATTATTCGGGAAATCGCGTCAGCCGGCGGCGCTAATTATTTTGAAATGGCTACCTTGGAAAATCCACTGCATCCTCACTTCAGCTGTCGAAATTGTGGAGCATTTACTTGTCTGGCGCCACTGCCTTTCACTCAGGCGCCGGAGTTAATTTTGTCCAAAGATGATTACAGCATTGATCACATCGAAATTAATATATCCGGCCTTTGCGCCTGCTGCCATAACGCAACCAAACCACAAAAAACAATGGTATAAACAGGAGAAATAATTATGTATTCAAGAAAAATGGTCCTGATTTTCCTCCTTTTGTTATCCTTTCTTCTGTCCTGTCAACCGGCAAAAGAATCAGGCAGGGAAGATCAAAAACTACGCGTAATTGCCACAATTTTTCCAATTTACGATTTTGCCCGCAATATCGGTGGGGATAAAATCAAAGTAACCATGCTCTTGCCACCGGGAACAGATGCTCATCATTACGAATTGAAGCCCGAAGATATAGTAAAAGTCAGCAAAACTGATATTTTCCTTTTCACCAACTTCGAAATGGAACAGTGGGCATATAAAATCATTAATGCCGCCGAAAAAAATACCAATATGCTGGCCATAGAGACTGGCGCTGGCGCTGTCTTACTGCCGCTCAGTGAGGAGGGGGAAGAGCAAAATAATCATGTTTCCAAGTTTGACCCGCACATCTGGCTGGATATGGATAACGCCCAAAAGATGGTCGATAACATCGCCGCGGCACTTATTAAAAAGGATTCACGCAACAGCGATTATTATTTAAAAAACGCCCATAATTACAAACTCAAATTGATCGCCTTGGATCAACGATATCGCGCGGAATTAACCAGATGCAAAACAAAAACGATTTTGCATGCTGGTCACTGGGCTTTTGCTTATCTGGCTAAAAAATATAACTTGAACTATATTGCGGCTTATAACGTATCGGCGGACGCGGAACCTTCACCGCAAAAGATGATTAATCTGGTCCAACAAGTAAAAAGTCAAAGGGTCGCTTATATTTATTATGAAAGCATGATTAATCCCCGCTTAGCCCAGACGATTGCCCGGGAAACAGGCGCCCATTTACTGAAACTCAATAATGGACATGATATCAGTAAAGCAGATATTAAAAGCGGTGAAACTTTTATTTCATTAATGGAGAAAAATCTGACTAATTTAAAAAAAGGATTGCAATGTCCATAAACGTTATCAGCGTTGATAATTTAACCTTCTGTTACAACGGTCTGGAAGTCATCAGCGACATTTCCTTTTCCGTAAGAAAAGGCGATTATCTGGGCATTGCCGGGCCCAATGGATCCGGCAAAAGCACGATTATTAAAAATATTCTGGGCATCCTGCAACCGCAAAAGGGATGCGTCAATATTTTTGGTCAGCCGCTGACTTCTTTTCGTCAGTGGAACAGAATCGGTTATTTACCCCAGCGGATAAGTGCCTTGAATAATCACTTTCCCAGCACCGTCGAAGAGATCGTTCAATTGGGTATGACTAAAAGAAATCCGATCGCCTTAAAGCGCACTCTTGAGCTGATGGGAATCGCGCATCTTGCCGCCCGCCTGATCGGCGAACTCTCTTACGGAGAACAACAGCGAACAATGCTGGCACGCACTTTAATCAGTCAACCGGATTTGCTCATATTCGATGAACCAACGACGGCTCTTGATCCTGAAACAAGAGAGATTTTCTACTCACTTACCGATGAGATGAACCGCACCAACGGTACGACTATTGTTCTTATTACTCATGACACGAGCGTTATCGGCAAATACGCCCGCAATCTTCTTTATCTCGACAAGAAAATAATTTTCTCAGGAACATTCGAAGATTTTTGCGCTTCACCTGATATGACCGGTTTTTTTGGACCGATCAGTCAGCATATGATTTGTCATCAGCACGATAAATCAGGGAGCAGCATTTAATGGGACTTGGCGATATACTTAATTATGAATTTGTTCAACGCGCCATTGCAGCGGGTATGCTGATTGCTGCCGTTTCTTCCATACTGGGAGTTTTTCTTGTCTTGCGCCGTTTTTCTCTGATTGGCGACGGGCTTGCACACATTACCTTCGGCAGTGTTGCCATTGTAATGCTGATCGGCGTCAGCCCTGCCTACATTACATTGGCCGCCCTGCCCTTAGTGATGCTTTCATCTCTGGCCATTCTCAAATTGACTCATTCCCAGCGTATCCACGGAGACGCAGCCATCGGCATCGTCTCTTCCATCGGCATCGCCACAGGTATCATTCTGGCAAGTTTATCCGGCGGCTATAATCTTGATTTATTCAGCTATCTTTTCGGCAATATCCTCACAGTGACACAGACGGAACTCTGGTTATCTTTTATTGTTTTTATAACCGTCGTAGCCACGGTAATTATTTTCTATAATGATCTTTTTGCAATTACTTTCGACGAGGAACTGGCCCAGACCATGGGTGTTAAGACAAACCGAATCAATGTGATTCTCTTTCTACTGACGGCGGTAGCCGCGGTTTTAGCCATGAAAGTTGCAGGCATTATGCTGGTTTCAGCTATGCTGATTTTGCCTCCTCTAACTGCACTGCAGCTATCCGTCAGCTTTAGAATGACCATCATTGCTGCCGCATGTTTTTCCATTTTATCGGTCGTTTGCGGCATTATTTTGGCTTTTTTGTTGAATTTACCGGCCGGAGGAACTATAGTAATTTTTAATATCGGTTTTCTCTTGCTTATTTTCGGAGCTAAAAAAATCTTGCCTTTTCCGAGGTAAAACAAAATGGCTCTCTCCACTTATCTTTACCGCTCCAACGTGATTTTTCTGCTGGCGTTGATTTGCGGTATAATTTTACCGCAAGGATTCCCCATCGGCAATGCCCTGATCCTGCCGGCATTGATGGTAATTCTAACCATTACTTTATTGAGATTTCCCCGCGGTTTCTTCCGCCGCCCCGGTCCGCTTTTGTCCGCATCCATCCGAAGCAATGTCATGAATTATCTTGTTTTGGGAAATTTTATTATTTTGGCGAGTATTTTTCTGATCCACAAACAAGAGCTTTGGGTCGGCATGGTGTTGATCGCCGCCATGCCTCCGTCAGTAGCCATAATACCTTTGGGCAATTTATTGCGCGCCGACAAAACTTCTGTTTTTACCGGCCTGGCGGGAGCTTATTTGGGCGCCTTGTTAATCATACCATTAATAGGTTTAGGTTTTTTTAAATACATCCACCTCAACTATTGGAATATCATTTTACTGGTATTAGAACTAATTTTACTGCCGCTTGCCCTCTCCCGGCTAGCCGTGGACAAAGCATGGGATAAAATTATTGAACCATACGAAGAAACAATCATCAATTATAGTTCCTTTCTTGTATTTTACACCATAATGGCAAGCAGCAGAAATCTTCTTATAAATTGGTCTTCCGATCTTTTTGTTATCGCTTTAATTGCTTTTGTAAGCATCTTTTTCTTCGCCTTCGCGATTGGAAAAATCGGAAACTATTTTCATGATCCCGAAAACAAAAATACCTCTTTTCTTCTTTTGGGTACTATGAAAGACTGCGGATTGGCCGGTGGCATAGCGCTTATCCTCTTTAACCAGGAGGCTGCTCTTCCATCATTGATTTTCGCTATTTCCACTTTCATCTATATGAATTGGCTTAAATATAAAATGAGGCATATTATTAACGGATCAAATAATAAGGAAAAAAACGCAATTTAAATTTGACAAACTAAAAACGCGACCTATTATAAAATCACGGGTATGAACCCCAAAGCAAGCTGCGGGGTATTGTACCCTCCGCTTCGCGGGATTGTTCAACTTACCAATTCCGCTACGCTGCGCTTTCGGAATTGGAGTTTCACAATAACAAATTGAATTTAAAAGAACACAGAAAGGAGAATAACCATGGCCATATCATTACCGGAACTCCCCTACGGGAAAGATGCGTTGGCGCCGTACATCAGCGCTAATACTCTGGATTTCCACTACGGTAAACATCACAAAACTTATGTGGATAATTTAAACAAGCTGATTACCGGCACCGATCTTGAAGGAAAATCACTGGAAGAAATTATTAAAATAGCTGTTGGTGATTCAGCCAAAGCCGGTATCTTCAACAATGCCGCCCAAATTTGGAACCATTCTTTTTACTGGCAATGCCTGAAAAAATCAGGAGGAGGTTCGCCCACAGGCGCTATCGCGACAAAAATAAACGCTGCGTGGGGAAGCTATGACAAGTTTACCGAAGAATTGAAAAACGCCGGCGTTACTCAGTTTGGCAGCGGCTGGGCCTGGTTGGTCTTGGAGGATGGCCGTTTAAAAATAACAAAAACAGCTAATGCCGATACGCCTCTGGCCCATGGTCAAAAGCCGCTTTTAACTATAGATGTCTGGGAACATGCTTATTATCTGGATTATCAAAACAGAAGGCCGGATTATCTCACCGCTGTCATTCAAAATCTGATTAACTGGGATTTCGTTAATGCCAATTTAGGTTAATCTAACTTAACAATAATGATTAATAAAAAAAGGGGGCTCTTGATACAAGCCTCCTTTTTTATATTTTATAAGAATAGGCAATAATGATTGTTATTTCTTCTTATCAACTCTGATCTTCAATTCTTTTCCTACTTTAAAGAAAGGTAATTTCTTTGGTTCAACCTTGATTTTAGTGCCGGTTTTAGGATTTCTTCCCGTGTAGGCGCCATATTTCTTTACTACAAAGCTGCCAAAGCCTCTGATTTCAATACGCCCGTTTTTTTTCAACTCATCAGTAAAACCCTTGAAAACAAGATTAACAACGTCAATTGCTTTTTTTTCCGTTAAGTTTAACTTACTGCTTAAAGTTTCAATAAGACCGGATTTATTCATAGACCCTCCTTAATACTAATTGCAACCATAAATCGCCAGATGATAATTTATGTCTGTTTTCTCTATGTTAGAAGTTATTATTTATTTTTTAGCGAATGTCAAGAAAATTTTACCTATTTTCGCCTGCCGCGTTATCAAGCAGTTGGCTTATTTCTTTTCTGGTCAAATGCCGCCACATACCTTCCTTCAAATTGCCCAGGTACAGATCACCGATTGCTTCCCGCACAAGTCCGGCTACTCTATGACCGATAGCCTCAAAACCTCTCCTGATGATTCTATTTTTCCCCTCTTTCAGAGTAAGCTGTAACCAGCAACTTAGATCATTGATCTTTTCTATTTTGACATTTTCCGGTTTAAAAACACCATCGGGCAATTTAATTCCCTTACCCAACTGTTTTAATTCCTCTTTGGACAAACGTCCTTGAATTTTGACTCTGTATATTTTTGGTTTCTGAAAACGGGGATGCTGCATTTTTTGGGCGAAATCGCCATCATTAGTCAAAAGCAAAAGTCCTTTGGAGTCATAATCAAGCCTTCCTACCGGATAAACCCTTTCCGACACATCACTTAGTAAATCCACAACTGTCGGCCTGTTTTGGGGGTCATGAAGGGTGGTAACAAATCCGGCTGGTTTATTTAAAGCAATATACTGCTTTGTTTTTTCTACAGAAATAGTTTTGCCGTCAATCCGAATAATATCTTTTTCGGCATCAGCTTTTACGCCCAGCTTAGTTACCACAACATTATTAACGCTAACACGCCCGTCGGTTATTAGTTTTTCCGCGTGGCGTCGCGAATCTACACCGGCGGTCGCAATAACTTTTTGCAAACGTTCTTTCATAAATTAGGAATATCTTCGATAGTTTCTTCTTCTACTATTTCTTGTTCCACGATTTCCTGCTGCTGGTTAAGTTCTTTCAATTCCCGTAAATTCGGCAAATCCATGAGATCTTTCAAATTAAAAACTTCCAGAAATTTTNNAAGCTTTTTGTCCAAAAGTCCCTTGAGAGGAGCGCCTACATCCACCCCGCGAATACTTTCAATTTCAGATTTAACAATGGGCTGCTTATAAGCAACAATTGCCAGAGTTTCCATCGCTGCCGGAGATAAAGAATGAGGTTTTGAACTCTTGAGCTTTTTAACCCAGGGGCTAAGTTCAGGCCGGGTTCGGAATTGAAAACCGCCGGCAACTTCCTGCAGGTAAATTCCACCTTGCCGTTCATTATATTCCAATACAAGTTTTTCGAGAGCTTCTTTAATTTCCGATTTCTCAACTCCTGAAAGGATAATGCAAATTTTTTCGAGCACTAACGGTGTCTCGGAGGCTAAAATCAGAGCTTCAATTACGGCCTTAATGTTTTCCATTTACGACTCCACAGCCGGAAATATCCGGATCACTCCAAAAACTGAAGTTTGATAAGCTTTAATCATCCTTAGTTTAATTAATTCCAGCAAAGCTAAAAAAGTGTAGATGATGCGCCGGCGATCTTTTCTTTCCCTGAGCAAATCATCAAAAGTCAAATTTCTTGCTAAGGACAACTGTTCCATAATTTCGTTAATTATATCAGTAAGCGATAATTTTTCCAAATCAATTTCCATAAGTTCTTTCTTATCGATCTGGGAAACAATGCGATGGAAAGCCTCAATAAGTTCAAAAACACTTACTTCCATAAGCTCTTCCTCATCCGCAGTTGACTTCTCAACCTCTTCGGGTAAAAGCGCCGCACGGGTGAATACGTCTCTCTCCAGGAGCGGCCTTTCTCCCAGATTTACAGCGGCTTCTTTAAAAGTCTTATGTTCTATAAGCTGCCTGACCAGTTCGGCTCTGGGGTCTTCCTCTTCGGCTTCCGGCTCCTCGGGAACAGGCAAAAGCATCCTGGATTTTATGTGAATAAGGGTTGACGCCATGACCAGATACTCGCCTGCCAAATCGAGATTGAGTGCTTTGATCATTTTGAGGTACTGAAGATACTGCTCGGTAACCAGGGCTACGGGAATATTATAAATGTCAATTTCGTTTTTCTTTATGAGGTACAAAAGCAGGTCAAGCGGACCTTCAAAAATGTCCAGCTTAATAGCATAATTTATTGATTGTTCGTTATCCATAATTTATTGTTGAAACTCCAATTCCGAAAGCGAAGCGTAGCGGAATTGGTAAGTTGAACAATCCCGCGCAGCGGAGGGTTTAATACCCGTGATTGAGAGCACATATCAGTTCATAGGCATGGCAACGCCGTTTTAATCATTTACTTAATCCGAAATGAAAAATCGCTGTATCCAAAAGTTCCGCCCAATGGGCAGAAAACTTAACCATTAACCGGTCAGATTTTAACCGCAGTACGAACTTCATCCATTGTTTGACGCGCTATCTTTGTTGCTTTTCTGTTCCCTTCTTCTATGATCTCGTTAATTTCAGCTATGTGGTTTACATAGTAATCAATGCGTTCGTGAACAGAATTCAATTCTTCGGCAACGCGCTGAGCCAGCATTTTTTTGCAATCAGTACACCCGATCCCCGCTTTTCGGCAAGCAGCATCAATCTCCTTAACTTTCACAGGCTGAGAATATAAACCATGAAAAGCGAAGACATTGCATATTTCAGGATTTCCCGGATCGCTCTTTCTCATCCGCTGCGGGTCCGTAAACATGGACGAAATCTTCTGCTGCAACACTTTGCCGCGATCACTGATATAAATTGAGTTGTCGTAGGATTTACTCATTTTTCTTCCGTCGATTCCCAGCAACTTGGGCACACTTGTTAAAAGCGGTTCCGGAATAGGAAATATTTCTTTATAGAGAAAATTAAAACGACGGGCTATTTCGCGGGTTAGTTCAACATGAGGGACCTGATCGATACCGACAGGCACGCCATAAGCTTTGTACATAATGATGTCGGCAGCCTGCAGTACCGGATACCCCAAAAAACCGAAGGTGGATAAATCCTTAGTGGCCAGCTCGGTTTTCATTTCCTTATAAGTGGGATTGCGCTCCAGCCACGCCAGGGGAGTAATCATGGAAAGCAATAAGAATAGTTCGGCATGTTCTTTGACCGCTGATTGCACAAAAAGAGTGCTCTTTTGCGGATCAAGGCCGACACTTAGCCAGTCTATCACCATATTGATGGTGCTATCTTTGATGCCTTCCGTGGAGCTGTATTCACTGGTAATGGCATGCCAATCGGCGACAAAATAAAAACAGTCATACTTGCCGCTTTCCTGTAAATCCACCCAGTTATTTAGAGCGCCGTGTAAATGCCCCAGGTGCAGTTTTCCTGTCGGTCTCATTCCGCTGAGAATTCTCTTGAGTGCCAAAACAAAAACTCCTTGTAAATTATTGCCCAAGTTAAACGCACTAAGGCCTCCGGTTATTATGCTAAAAATGCGGAGGCCTTAGTTGTATTATAACTGAATGATTTATTTTTTTACTTTGTCGGCCAGAGTCTTGCCAGCCTTGAATTTTACGACTTTTTTCGCGGGAATCTTAATGGCTTTGCCAGTTTGAGGATTCCTGCCTTCTCTCGCCTTTCTTTTTACAACGGAGAACGTACCAAATCCGACAAGAACAAGCTTACCAGTCTTCTTGAGTTCTTTGGTAACTGTGTCTTCATATGCATCCAATGCTTTTGCCGCCTTGTCTTTGGTAATACCTGCTACTTTTGCTATAACCCCGACTAAATCTGCCTTCGTCATCTTCTAAAATCCCCCTTTCATAAAATAAAATTCTTAATTTTATTATCAACCGTTTTTGCGGCCATCATCAAAGTTTCTAATACTCAAACCCGCTTGTTTACTCATTTGGAAAGGTGCCTTTCCTTTTAAATTCACGCTACGACTAGCACAATAAAAATTAACAATCAAGGAAAAAATGATTATTTCCTTAATAATATTTTTATTCGTGAAACTCCAATTTAATGAGACTCGCTGATAATGAGATCCAAGCTTCATAAACAAAGTGCATTGAAGCTTGCTGGACGAATTATACCAGGCGCGTAGCGTCGTGGTAAAACGAACGAAGTGAAGATTGAAGTGTTAGTCGAATTATCCCGGGAGCGAAGCGACGCGGGGCTATCCCTCTTGCGAAGCTAAGTGGAACTATGAAGCGGAGGGTAATGAGACTCAAACTTCAAAAAGCGAAGCGAATAGAAGTTTNNGGTCATCTACGACTGAAACTTGCAGGTCGAATTATCCCGCGAAGCGGGGTATAATACCAGGTAGCTTGCTGCGAAACGTTTCCAAAGATTGCTTTGGGGTTCATACCCGTGATATTTTATAGGGCAAGTGCACGCTTCTTTACAAATAATGGCCATTGTGTTAGTAAACCACCGCAATGAACTTGGGCAGGCAACTTATGCAAAATTCAAACATAGAAAAACTAAGGGGGTGGATTGGTCTATCTCGTCCGCCTTTTCATACCGTGGGCATTCTTCCTTTTATATTAGGAACCATTCTGGCATACAGGATCAATTCTACCATCAGCATTGAAATTTTTCTTCTTGGTGTCTTGGGTGTTATCCTGATTATGCTTTCCACTTACCATTCCGGAGAATATTTTGATTACAGTGGAGATATTTTATCCAACCAATTGCACAAGAACAAGTTTGCGGGCGGCAGCAGAATGCTCCTGTCCGGGAAACTGCCGCCCGCCATAGCATTTTGGACAAGCGTTATTGCTCTGATAATCGCAGCGACAATCGGATTTATCCTGCAATTCGTTTATAAAACCGGTCCCTATACACTCCTCCTTGGCCTTCTGGGGGCTTTTTCCGGCTTCTTTTACTCTACCCCGCCAGTCAGACTTGTGAAGAGAGGCATCGGTGAGATATTCATCGGCTTTTGCTATGGCTGGCTTCCGGTTGCTTCGTCTTACTATATCCAAACAGGCACAATCCACCCAGTCATCCACTGGCTGGCTATACCAATCGGCCTTACCATTTTTAATGTCATTTTACTCAATGAGTTTCCCGATTATGCCGCCGACAAAGCCACGGGCAAAAAAAACCTGCTCAACCGCCTGGGTAAAAAAAACGGAAATGTTCTCTATGTCACCTTCTCCTTACTGGCCTCGGCAACTATGCTTGCGTCACCGTTTTGGGGAATTCCTTTTAAGGTTGTTTATTTTTACCTGCCCATATTAATTATTTCTTTATTCATCATTGTCATGATGCTGCGCGGTAAGTATGAAGACAAAAAAATGATGGAGATACTTTGCGCTCTGAACATAGCCGTCAATCTGGGAACATCCATGGCTTACATCTTGGCATACATTTAAATTTAACCATGAAAACTAAAAATAAAGTAAAAGCGTTTTATAATCCTCCTTCTCTTCTGTTCAAACAGTTGGGCAGCTCTCTACTCATGGGATATCTAAATCGCTGGCGTAATTTCCCCGGATGGCTTTTAAAGTACGGCTTTAAATCCATACCCGTTGCCAACGGCGCCTGGGGTATGGGTTGTATCGGTTACCCGGGACACCCTGTCTGGGAAGTCACCGGCGCCTGTAACTTGAGATGCATCCATTGTCACGCCGTCAGCGGCAAAGCCGATCCCGACGAGCTTTCCACCGATGAAGGCAAAAAACTAATTGACATGATCGCTGCCAACAGTGAATTCCGCACATTGATTTATACCGGCGGCGAACCGCTGGTAAGACCGGATATTTTCGAATTGCTCAAACATTCGCAGCAGGCGGGGCTCGCCAACATCATCGCCACCAACGGCACATTAATTGACGAAGAAATGGCTTTTAAACTGAAGGATCACGGCGTTGTCTGCAATGCCATCAGCATTGACGCCGCCAATCCCGATATTCACGACTTTGTAAGGAACAAACCAGGATCTTTTGACTTGGCGCTTCGCGCCATTGAAGCCACGAAGAAAGCGGGCATCCTTTTACAAATAAATACAACGGC
>PLMV01000103.1 GCA_003141615.1 Syntrophaceae bacterium | reverse complement strand
AATACCCGGACTCAAAGTGTTCACTGATGGAGCATGGAAGGACATGATGGATCTCGCACCTCTTGCCGACCCGGAATTCGGTAATATAGCTGCTGAGATGATGGCAATGTCCGAAGATGACCTTGTGCAGTGTGACGACCTGTCTATCGAGGATTGGCTAAGAACGCGCACATCAAAAGATAATATCCTCGATTTCATGCGCGGCATGGCAATGGTCATCACGACCCTTCCCGATGCCAACGACATGGCCGCTTCAGAGGTAATCTTCTCCACTGCGCGCGTATTAAAGACGGGAAAGTTTGCCGGAGTACCCGAAGGCGGTTATAGCAGGATGTGGGAGGCGGTTGCTGACTTTATTCGTTCAAAAGGGGGCGATATCAGGCTGAATACAAGCGTAGGCCAGATTGCAATCAATAATGGGAAAACAGCGGGCGTCATGCTGGATATTAAGAAAGACCCTGAATTTTTCATGACTGATTTTATGCTTTCCGAACAGGAACTTATTGAAGCACCCATTGTCATTTATACAGGGATGATATGGGATCTGTTTAAAATAGCTTCCACTGAGAAATTTCCTGATTTTTTTGTGAAGATGGTCAAGGGATTTACCGGAAATACGACATCGGCTGTCGGCTGGGCGATACTTGCCATGGACAAGCCGGCAACAGACAGTCTCTGCCATCACGCTGTGTACAAGCTTAAGCGCATGGGCCTGCCTATGCAATACCTTCCGATCACCAATATCGATCCGTCTATTGCACCTGCCGGTACCCATATATTTATTGGGGGGTGTCCCTGTGAACTCGACACAAACAACCGTGAACTGATGGAAGAGAAGGCAGCATTACATAAAGAAGATCTGGAAGAACTTTTCCCCGGCATATGGGACAGTGTAAAATGGGGGGTTAAAGGAACTTTTAGGGGAATAGATGGTATAGCCAGACGTCCCCGCTGCGTGGGTATTTCAGACCTGATTATAAAGCGCCGGGAATCGACGGTCTGTATTTTGCCGGCGATACTGTACGCAGCAGAGGCGTAGGAATGGACTTTGCCTCACGTTCCGGCTTGCGGTGCGTGGAGATAATCCTGAATGAAAAATTTGATATAGAATAACAAATAAATAATTAAAGGATGGGGGAATACATGAGAGNNAACGAAAGCTTTGATGGCTAAACACGGATGGAGGGTAGATCGGGCAATCCACAATTATCTTTACTTCATTTTCTATTACCCATATGTGCGATTTGTATATTATCTATTTAAATATCTTGCAAAATATTTGTCCTGGTTCAAACCGCTAAATCCAATCGTGAGTATGGCGTTAAACAGGTATCATGCGAAAATCCTGTCCGGCGGAGACGTGAAAAAGATAGTGACTCTCAATGAGGACATAAGCGCGATCTCCGAAAAAAACAAAATGATAATCCCCTTCAAATACGCTTACAAGATCCTGTTCAAAAATCCGGAGTATATTGCAGTTGTCGACTGCCCCTGCAAAAAAACACTGAACGCACCGCCCGATACGATAAACTCGTGTTTGTTCGTAGGGAGTGGCACCGGCGCCTTCTGGGTGGACAGTCTCTCGAAAAAATACAATGCCCGGAAGATCAGCCAGCAGGAGGCACTAGATATGATCATGCACTACCGGAAGATAGGCTACATCAATCAGGCATTCTTCAAGGTTGCGACCGGGGGCAGTACCGGTGTGATCTGCAATTGTCACCCGGACACCTGCGTTTCCCTGCAGGCCACGAAGTTCGCGAAAAAGTTCGACAAGAACTTCACCCAGAACGCTTATTCCGGCTACTCAATCAGACAAGATGAAACAAAATGCAAAAAATGCGGGACATGCGCCTCCGTATGCCATTTTGAAGCCATTACAGTTGTTCCTGAAAAAAGCTGGTCGTACAATAATGAAAATTGTACCGGTTGCGAGCTGTGCGTTGAGCACTGTCCCGAAGGGGCTCTATCCCTGTACCAGGATCCGTCGAAGCCGCTACCGCTCGACATTGATCTCGTAAAATCCGAATTTGTAAAATAAAGGATAAGGAGTATATCCATGAAAGAATATGATGTGATTGTCGTTGGTACTGGCACCGGCGGCTCAACAGTCGCGCGGGAAATGACCAATCGCTGGAAAAAAGTCCTCATGCTCGAGGCGGGCGGGCGATGGGAATGGATGGGCAACACCATGACCGTCGCTATGATACTAAAGCATTTCGGTCTGGTGCGCAGCAAGGAGGGGCGAACTGTTACCTTCGCTGACAACTATGGCGGCTTGTCGAACATTGCAGCAGGATGTGCGGCGCCTCCACCCAAAAGTGTTTTCGACCCGGTGGGAATCGACCTCACAAAGGAGGCGGAAGAGGCGAAGAAGGATCTGTGGATACAGAAACAGCCTGACGAACTCGTGGGAAAGGAGAATTTGCGCCTCGTGGAGGTTGCCAATAGCATTGGGTACCACTGGGGAAAAATGGACAAATTCATCGATCCGAAGCGGTGCAATGCAAGCGGGGACTGCATGCTTGGATGCAAGACCGGCGAAAAGTGGACCGCTCGCGTCTATGGCGACGAGGCG
>PLMV01000076.1 GCA_003141615.1 Syntrophaceae bacterium | reverse complement strand
CACTACTGTCCCAACGTTAGTCGAATAAATTCAGTTGGTTGTTAGTATCTGTATTTTCTTCCATAACATCAACATCTGTAAGCGCTTGTAAAAGCGGTATTTTCTCGAAAAGCGTCACACTGACAATCTGTAAAATTGTGTAGAGACTTTCCTCCAGATTCAACTGCTTCTTGATAATTGCAATCAGCACGTAAACGGAGATAGCAATCCATATTTGTGTTTTGACGGCATTCTCGGATGTGCCGTAAAACGCCTTGATTCGCAGATGCTGTTTGATCCACTTGAAGAACAACTCGATCTGCCAACGTTTGCGGTAAATCTCTGTGATGGTTAGCGCAGGAAGTGTGAAATTGTTGGTCAAGAAAACCAGATTCTTGTTTTGCTTTTCGTCGTAATAAGCAATTCGCCGGAGCCTTTCGGGATAATCTTTCTTGGAGTAATAACCGTGCAGCGTAATGACCTGGTCGGATTTGAGTCCAGAAGTTTTGTCGATCTTCTGATAATATCGCCGGTGGTATCTGGCGTTGTTCTTGGCGCGTGTAACAAAGTATGCTGCCGATTGATGCAGTTTGTAAAGACGCGCGTAATCCAGATAACCGCGATCCATGATGTAAATTGCACCGGCTTCTATCGGCAGCTTGTCTAGGATATTGACTTCGTGAAGTTGCCCGCTGGTAATAAAAACTATCGTTGGAATGTTGCCTCTCAGATCGAGAAGCGTATGCAGTTTCACCGCTCCCTTGTTCTTGCGGAATGTTGCCCATGGAAAGAGAGACAGACAAAGATCGATCGTTGTGGAATCCAGCGCGTAGATGGTTTGTTCCAACTCTATACCGAATGAATCGTCGGCATAAAGTTGTCGGGCTTTCCGAATGAGGGTTTGAGCGAAATCGGCATAGATGTGCCAGTCTCTTGTCTGGTTGGCATGGGCCAGTGTATTGCGAGAGATCTTTCCCCGGATGCCCATGTGATAGGTTTTTTGTTTTGCAGCACGGAGGCACGCCTGAATATCTCGCAGACTTTCCCTGTAAGTCAGTTGAGCAAATGCCATACTCAGAAATTGATCCCAACATGAGAATCTCTTGATTTTGTAATTTCCTGAATATCGTTCGACGCACTGCCGAAACTCGTATATTGGCAGGTACTCCATAATCTGAGTGAATATCGTTCTTCCAGAATTCATTAACCATCCCCTCGCAATGTAATGCGAGACTATGGCATTCCGAAGAAAAATATTTCAAATCGATAAATGACTTTTTATTGCTTATTCTCATTGTTTTCTATAATTTACATCATCACCCGATTAAAACGTTGGGACAGTAGTGGTACAAGATATATAATCGTTATGTATTTCTCATAAGAGTAAGATAGAATATGTCTAACATACGATTGCCAATAGCAGTATGTGCTGCAGTAGCTGAAGTCTTAAAAGGCTCCCATGATACTCTCAATGCACTTTTTATAGCAGCCGGAGCACCAGGACCACCACCAGATCTTGCCCATCACTCGAAATGGAAAACATGGCTACAGCGAGCGGGTAATGACCCTGAAGTTGACAGCCTTGCTGTCTTAGGAAATTTAATTGAAGAATTTATGGATTTGCCTCTATTGCCAAGTGACGGGGGACTAGCTGAGTTTCTCGGAACAGAGCATGATCCATTAGCAGAATATAACAAGCGCCGGGAGCGTCTAACTCAAATACTTGAAGAGCATGGATTTAGATACTTTCGTGGTGGGAGGGTCATCCCCATCGGAGAGAATAGCCCAGAACTCAACACGGAAATTACAGTTCCGACTAGCGAAGGGCAAAAACCATCCACAATTGAGGATTTACTAAAAATTATTATTCGCGGTTTGCCTCGTGCGATGCACCCTCTCATACATAGAAGAAAGAATTCGCAAGTATTATCGTTTGAATCTGAATACGATATACAGGATTTACTACATTCACAGCTACGACCTTGGATTGCAGATATAAGGCCTGAAGAGTTTACGCCAAGCTATGCTGGTTCAAGCACTAGAATGGATTTCTTGCTGCCAGCGCATAAGCTTGTAATCGAAACCAAGCGCATTCGTGATAAACATCATGCATCGAAAATAGGTGATGAGTTAATTATTGATATTGAGCATTATCGTCGTCATCCTGAATCTGCGCATTTGTGGTGTGTTATTTATGACCCTCAACTTTTTATATCAAATCCAAAGGGTTTGGCAACTGACCTTGAAGGGCATCGATCAACACCGGACGGGTCTATTCAGGTGAAAGTATTTATCTTTGGCGGGAGTGCATAACAAATGCGTTAATTAGGACGCTCGCAAGCTCGCGCCTATTACGCAGGCGTTATTCTATTTCAAATAGTAATTCACAACATCAAGAATTTTCAAAGTCGTTTGTTTGTAGGCGGAATACCATTTCTAAATCAAAGATGATAGTGGAGCCCCCTCCGGTAGGAGCCGAAGGCTCCCTATAATAACGCGACCTCCCGCAAATTACGGCGCATTTCTCCCCCGGCTGGAGCCGGGAGATTCCAAGTTGCGGGATTGAGGCGGCTAGGCGGAGGCGACGAGGCGTATTATACATACGTTGAGGAAGCCGACNNCAACGACGCCAACAAAAATAGCGCTTTGATTTAGGAATGGTAAAAGCATTATGTGCAGAGCTTCCGCACCTGTTCCATAACTTTCAGCGATTTTACTTCGCGTCCCAGAACATGAGAAATAAAACCAGTGAGGATATTGCGCGATTCCATGGCCAGAGAATCGGTGAACGCGATTAGTTTGATTTTATCAATATCCATGTCTTTGCCTAGAAGCAATGTCCGCACGGTGCCTGTGGAAATGGACTGATCATATCTTTCCGGCCGGGCGCAAACGGAACATTTGATGCCGCCGTCCCGTGGATAAAAGTAATAGGAGTTGCCGTTGGTCACCGGAGTTTTACAAATGATGCAACGTTCCAACGCCGGTTCAAAGCCGGTTAATTTCAACAGGCGCATTTCAAAAAAGCGTATAGCGGAATCTGATGCCTTTTCCTGACTCAGCATAATTAAAAAGTCCTGCAAAAGCTGGAACAATTTCTCATTGTTTTTCCCTTCCGGGCTGAAGTGATCCGTAAGATCAATAAAATAAGAAGCAATTAATGTTTTTTCCAGATCCTGACGAATGGTGTGATAGTGGTCAATGATATTGCAGGATTCAATGAACGCAAGGGTATCACGATTTTTGCGGGAAAAGATTATATTGGTCAGCGAAAAAGGTTCAAAGACGTTGGCAAACCGCTTTTTGCTTCTTTTGGCGCCTTTGGCGATTCCCTTGAGCTTGCCGAAATCATGACTGTAAAAGGTTACGATTAAATCCGATTCACTGTAGCTTAAGGTACGCAGAACGAATCCGGTTGTTTTATGGCTTTCTCTAGAGTCCATCGTATTTAATATCTCCGCCGACGATAGTCAGAATAGCCTTGCCCTGCATCTGGCGTCCATGAAAGGGAGAATTTTTTCCACGAGAGCAGAATTTTTTAACATCAACAGTCCATTTAAGTTGCGGATCAATTACGGTGATGTCGGCATCCGCGCCTGCTTCGAGCGTTCCTTTCGGCAAGTTCAGGATCCGCGCCGGATTAACGCTCATTTTGGCGATCAGATCAGGCCAATTCAGCGTTTTGTTGCTGATAAGATTCAGGCTCAGGCTAAGCGATGTTTCCAGACCGCTTATTCCATTGGCGGCATATTCAAACTCCACTTCTTTATCCGTCCTTCCGTGAGGAGCGTGATCGCAGGCAATGACATCAATCGTTCCATCGGAAAGGCCTTCTTTAATTGCCGCGACATCCTGGGCGCTTCTTAACGGGGGATTGACTTTAAAATTGGTATCGTAGCTCTGCAGCGCTTCATCAGTCAGAGTGAAATAGTGGGGCGCGGTTTCTGCGGTTACTTTCAAGCCTCTTTTTTTAGCCTGTCGAATCAGGCGAACGGAACCGGCGGTGCTGACATGCGCGATGTGGACACAGGTATTGGTGAATTCGGCGATTAAAATATCGCGAGCCACCATTGCTTCTTCCGCGATTCCGGGGATGCCGCTCAATCCCAAAATCGTGGAATAATAACCTTCATTCATCAATCCGCCGCCGGAAAGATTTGTGTCTTCACAATGTGAGATAATCGGTAAACCCAGTGAATAGGCATATTCCATCGCCCGGCGCATCAAGGCGGCGTTCATTACGGGTTTGCCATCATCGGAAAGGGCGATTATACCCGCTTCTTTCATATCCCAGAATTCCGTTAATTGGGAACCGGCTGAATCCTTACTGATGGCGCCTATCGGGTAAACATTAGCCAGCGCGGCCTCTGCCGCTTTTCTTTTGATAAATTCGGTAATGGAGCGGTTATCGTTGATCGGGTTAGTGTTCGGCATGCAGGCAATGGAAGTGAAACCGCCGGCGACCGCAGCAGCAGTGCCGGACGCGATTGTTTCTTTGTATTCGAGGCCGGGTTCACGCAGATGCGTGTGCATATCAATCAAACCGGGAACGATGATCATTCCGGCAAGTTCAATAATTTTTACTTTTCCTGAATCCTTGGATTTCGCTGACTTTAAAATATCTGCGCCAATTCTGGCAATCTTTCCGTCCTCCAGTAAAATATCCATAGGGGCGTCTGTATTTTGGACGGGATCGATTATCCTCGCGCCGTTTAATAATATATTCATTCGCCACCTCCGGTAAGCAGGTAAAGCAGAGCCATTCTTACGGCCACGCCTTTATTTACCTGATCGAGAATTACCGAGCAGGAAGGATCGTCGGCAATATCGGGCGATATTTCCACGCCGCGGTTAATCGGTCCCGGATGCATGACGATAACATCTTTTCTGGCCAGTTTGATGTTGTTGCGGTTCAGGCAATAATGCTGGGAATACTCACGCAGCGACGGAAAGATGCTTTGCTTCTGCCGCTCCAGTTGAATACGCAGCATCATCACGACATCGGCGTCAATGAGGGCATCTTTCAGATTTGTGTACACATCAACCCCCATTTCTTCGATATTGCGGGGCAGCATGGTAGCCGGCCCTGCGAGAACAACCCGGGCGCCCATTTTGGATAAACCGTAAATATTGGAACGGGCAACCCGGCTATGTTCGATATCGCCGATGATTGCCACTTTTAATCCGGAAATTGTACCTTTCCTTTCCTTGATGGTCAGCATATCCAGCAGTGCCTGCGTGGGATGTTCATGCGCGCCATCGCCGGCGTTAATAATGGACTGTTTAATCAGTGATGCCAGCAAGTGCGGAGCGCCGGCAGCGCTGTGGCGGATAACGATGATATCGGGATTCATGGCTTCCAAATTGCGGGCGGTGTCAATAAGTGTTTCCCCTTTGACGACAGAACTGGTGGAAGAAGAAATGTTGATTGTATCGGCGCTGAGCCTTTTAGCGGCGATTTCAAAAGATGTTCGTGTTCGGGTGCTGGCTTCGTAAAATAAATTGATGATTGTCTTGCCGCGGAGTGTCGGTACTTTCTTGATTTTGCGGGTGGAGATTTCCAGAAAAGATTCGGCCGTCTCCAGGATGAGGTTTATTTCATCAACCGTAAGATCTTTTATTCCCAGAATGTCTTTTTTTTCAAATTTCATAACAGGCCTAAAAAAGTTTTAAATTTAAGTTCCTTCTTCTATGACTACTTCATCAACGCTATTTTTTTCCACGAGGTCAACTCTCACCGCTTCCCAGAGGGAAGAGGGGAGATTCTTTCCGACGAAATCGGCTCTGATAGGAAGTTCACGGTGGCCGCGGTCGATTAAAACGGCGAGTTGGATCATTTTGGGCCGGCCAAAATCGATCAAGGCATCCATTGCCGCGCGGATGGTTCGCCCTGTAAAGAGAACGTCGTCAATAAGGACAACTATTTTATCGTCGAGGGAAAAATTTATTTTTGTTTCTCCCAGAGGCTGCTTTTTGTTGGATGCGGAAATATCATCGCGGTAAAGATTGACATCTAATATCCCCAGAGGAATTTTGCCGCCTTCAATGCCGGATATTTTTTTTTGCAGTCTTTCCGCCAGATAGATTCCGCCGGTTCTGATTCCCACAAGAACTAGATTCTGCATACCTTTGTTTTTTTCCAGAATTTCATAAGCAATTCTGGTAAGGCACCGGTCAATTCCATCTTTATCCATTACTGTTTTAGTGTTCTTATTTTTCGCCATAGATACTGACCTCAATCCAGGATTGGTATAAAAAAAGCCTTTTCCCTTGCGGAAAAAGGCAAAATAAACTTTTGAATGATTTCTTTCATTATCACTTCCTTTTTCAATCTCGCCGGATTAAATTAAAAGGGTTAAATTTGTTTTTTTATACAACTAAGCAGCTTATGTGTCAAGATGAAAAAAATATTCAAAAAAACTTTCGTTTAAAAAAAATAACTGATATAAACGGACAATCTGGAGAAAAAATATGGATGTAAATCAAGATTCTCAGGTTTTTTTGTTTTTAAGCAGAATCCTGGGGAAAAAAATTATTGGCGCTGCGGGCGAAACATTGGGCAGTGTTTATGATTTAGCCGCGGAATTTGTTGATCCTTTTCCGATAGTTACGGGAATAATATTCAGTTCTGCCCAAAAGAAAAATCCGGTATTTCTTCCCTGGAAAGATGTGGTCGATTTAAACGGAGATGTATCCGTTGCTATAAATTCAACGCATGAATTATCTCCCCTGAATTTGCGGCAGGGAGAACTTTTGCTCAAGGATGCCTTACTGGATAAACAGGTTGTTGATACGGATGGCGCCAAGATCAGGAGAGTGAATGATCTACAGTTTTTAAAAACAAATCAGGGGATGCATCTGGTNNCAAAGTCTTTTCGACTACAAATTGCCCAATCAGTTTATTTCGTGGAAATTCGTACAGCCGGTGCATTCGCCGGACTTGTTACGCTTAAATATTACTCAGAACAGGCTTGGCAAAATTCATCCGGCCGACTTGGCCGATATTCTCGAAGATATGGATATTAAACAGCGCGCAGCTGTATTTCAGGCTCTTGATGTCGAAACTGCGGCAGAAACTCTCGAAGAAACCGATTCCAAAATTCAAGTAAGTTTGATTAATGATCTTAACTCCGCCGAGGCCTCTGATATTATCGAAGAAATGTCATTGAGCGAAGCTGCCGACCTTCTGGGAGATTTGCCCAAGGCAAAGGCCGAAGGCATTTTAAACGAAATGGAAAAGGATATTGCCGATGATGTCAAAGAGCTTTTGACCCATCCGGAAAGAGAAGCCGGCGGTATGATGACAACGTCTTACTTAAGTTTCCGTCCATCAACGACGGTAAAAGAAACACTGGAAAAATTTCGCCAGGAGGCAGCGGATGTTGATCTGGTTTATTACGTATATGTGACTGACGATGAGGAACGCTTATTGGGAGTTGTAACGTTGCGTGATTTGATTTTGGCTGACCAGTCTAAAAAGCTGGAAGAACTAATGGATGAACGGGTCATTTCGGTGAAACTAGATGACAAAGATGATATTATTGCCGAACATTTTGCGAAGTATGCTGTGACGGCGATACCTGTAGTTGATGAAAATGACCGGATGCACGGAACAATTATATTTAAAAATCTTTTGGAAGTTGTTGCTCCCCAATTAGGGAAATAAGAATATCTGAAGCGGTAAGAAAAATAATGGATAAAATCAGACAACTTTGGGAAAATATATTTCAAAAAGGCTTCTGGAAACTGGGCATTTTTTTTGCGCTCATTGGTCCCGGAATTATTACGTCCAATGTGGATAATGATGCCGGCGGTATTACTACTTATTCACTGGCGGGTGCTCAATACGGATTGGGCCTGCTTTGGTTACTTATTCCTATCACTGTTGCGTTAATTATCATTCAGGAAATGTGCGCCCGCATGGGTGTCGTTTCCGGAAAGGGACTTTCCGATTTGATTCGGGAGCGTTTCGGGGCGAAAATCACTTTTTACTTGATGATAGTTCTTCTCTTGGCTAATTTAGGTAATACATTTTCAGAATTTGCCGGAATTGCGGCCAGCATGGAAATTTTCGGCGTCAGTAAATATATTTCTGTTCCGTTTGGCGCTTTCCTTGTCTGGTGGATGGTGGTAAAGGGAAATTATAAATCGATAGAAAAAGTATTTCTAACTGCTTGTGTCTTTTATCTCTCCTACATAATTTCTGGATTTCTAGTGCATCCCGATTGGTCGGCAATCAAGACAGCCACATTCACACCGACCCTGAAATTTGATACCGGAATGCTTACTATGGCCATCGGTATCGTTGGAACAACTATTGCGCCCTGGATGCAATTTTACCTACAGTCATCCATCGTGGATAAAGGTTTAAAAGCTGAAAGTTATAAATATGCCCGGATGGATGTAATTTTCGGATCTGTAACTGTTAATGTGGTGGCCTTTTTTATTATAATGCTTTGCGCGGTTACATTGTTTCAACACGGGTTAAAAATTGACACGGCTAAGGATGCGGCTTTGGCCCTGGTTCCTATTGCCGGAGTATACTGTTCCTGGTTATTTGCTTTTGGATTACTTAACGCTTCCCTTTTTGCCGCATCCATTCTACCGCTATCCACCGCTTACACAATTTGTGAGGCGTTCGGCTGGGAGTCCAGTTTAAACACTAAATTTGTTGAAGCACCGCAGTTTTACGGTCTATATTCGTTGATGATTTTTCTAGGTGCGGGATTTATTCTTCTGCCCAATGTGCCCCTGATTGCGATAATGTATTATTCTCAGGTTATTAATGGAATCCTGCTGCCGTTTATATTAATTTTTATGCTTCTTTTGATCAATGACAAACGAATCATGGGTAATTATGTAAACGGCCGATTGATGAACATTGTTTCCTGGGCAACGGTTGTTATACTGAATGTCTTGTCAGTGGCGATGGTTGTATCGGCATTTTTTTAATTAATACCAATTCGCTTTCTTTGGCTAACTTTGTTGGCTGCGTCGTCGGCTCCCTCAACGTATGTAAAATACGCCTCGTCGCCTCGTTATCCTTTGAAAGCGAAACGGTATAAAACAAAAACAAATTGAGTGATTGTTCCGGTAGCGTAAAATATTCAAATTCGCCTTAGTGCAACAAATGGCCCAGTCTCTGCCAACGGAGGTTATGGTCTTCGTGGTTCCACGACCAATAAATTATAAAAGCTTTTCCTTCCACATCTTTCAAATCGACAAAACCCCAGAAACGGCTGTCTAAGCTTTCATCGCGGTTATCACCCATGACGAAAAGAGAATTATTAGGAACGGTAACCGGACCATAATTGTCGCGGGGCTGAATTGATGCAGGATAAATTACTTTTTTATCACTATAAATACCGTAAGAATCAGAATACTCTTTATCGTTGATGAATATTTTTTTGTTTTTAATTTCGATTGTGTCACCGCCCACACCGATAACTCGTTTGATAAAATCTTTAGACCGGTCATTGGGGTAAATGAAAACTACAATATCACCCCTTTTCGGGTCGGTAACAGGAATAATAGTTTTTCTTAAAAGAGGGATTTTTACACCATAAAGGAACTTACTAACTAAAATATGATCGCCGACCAGCAGTGTTTGCACCATGGAACGGGAAGGTATCTTGTATGCACAGATTATAAATGTCCGAATAAAAAGTGCAATCAAAATCGCAATAATAATTGATTCAATGTATTCTTTAACGTTTGATTTTGACTTTTCTTTTGTTTTTGATTTATCATCTTTAGCCATATTAACTAGAAACCTCTAAGAATAAATGTTGGACAGAGAAAAGGCGATCATAAAAAGGGCAATTAATCCTTTAACCATCTTTCCTCCGATCATAGCAAGAATAGCGCGACCAGGCGTTCGGAAAGGAGTCTTTAATTTTGATTGGTGGATAAATTCTATTGTCAATATTCCGGCAAGACCTCCCAAATAAAATCCTCCCCATGTGCCCGGTCCCCAAAAAAACGGTGTAAGCAAAAATGCTCCTATAACAGCTCCTATTGCGGCAGCCCCAAAAGATTTTTTTGATGTCATCGGCTGATACCCTCCAGCCATAACTAAGAAATCAATTGTTTCGGCAATTATAGTGGAAATAAGCAGAAACAAAATAATCTTCCATCCGACGGGATAAAAACCGGTAAAGATCGCGTAAAGCAAAACATCAAAAAAAATGACAACGGTTCCAGGCAAGCCAAACAAATTTAGAAAAATGCCCGCAAATAATATCAAAATGAAAATAACCAATCCCGCCCCAGCAAATGCTGACAATTTATTTCTTCCTCTTCATCTTGGAAAGTTGCAGATTTTCAAAAAGCAGCACAATCGGACAGGAAATGAATACGGAAGAATACGTGCCAAACACGACGCCGACCAGCAGTGAAAAAGCCAGATCGTGGAGTACCGGTCCACCGAATATATACAGCGCGAGCACAGTTAGAAAAACTGTAAACGAAGTTAATATCGTTCTGCTTAATGTTTGATTAATACTCATGTTGATGGTCTCGGCCAGTTTTTGCCGCGGATTCAACTTTACATTTTCCCTTATTCTATCGAGCACAACGATCGTATCATCGATAGAATAACCAATGATAAAGAATATTGCCGCGAGAATGGAAATAGTAAATTCCATATTCAGTATGGAAATTGTGCCGAGGATAATAATAACGTCATGAATAAGAGCAATTATACCGCCAAGTCCATAGCGGAATTCAAAGCGCCAGGCTATATAAACGAGCATGGCCAGCCAGGAAAGAATTACGGCAAAAATGGCTTTTCTCTGGAAATCCATACCTACCTTGGAACCGACGACTTCCACTCGTCTGATTTCGTAATCTTTATTGAAAGCCGCAGTCAATGGTTTATTCACGTTTTCTTCAAAAAGTTTTTGATCATGGAAAGACTCCGCAGTACGAATGAGAAACTCGTTGGGGCCGAACTGCTGAATGATGCTGTTTTCCAGACGGGTTGATTTGAGAGCGCCCCTGATCTTGTCGGCGGTCATACTTTTCTGAAATTTTACTTGAATTATAGATCCACCAGCAAAATCAATTCCAAGGTTTAACCCGCCATGGATGATAACAGATGCAATACTGATGGTTGTCAAGATTACCGAGAAAATTATCGCATATTTCATTTTTCCGACGAAATCTAAATGAATTCCTGGTTTGATTAACTCCATACTATATCTCCTGCCTGCTTAAGTATTTGTTTAAATGCTCAATTTCTTGATGTTAAAGTTCCCTGTAAAATAATCAAAAATTACCCTCGTGACGAAAACAGCGGTGAAGAGGCTGGCCAGAAGACCAATGATCAGCGTTACCGCAAATCCTTTAATCGGACCGGTACCGAAGATAATCAGGAAAATTGCTGAAATTATTCCCGTTACATGCGTATCAATAATGGTAATAAAAGCTTTTTTATAACCGGTATCCAATGACAGCCGAATCGTTTTCCCTGTCCGTAACTCTTCTCTGATTCGTTCAAAAATGAGCACGTTGGCATCAACAGCCATACCGACAGTGAGCAGCAGACCTGCAATTCCGGGCAACGTCAGCGTGGCTTTGAAGGCCGCCAGAACGCCCAAAACTAAAACGATGTTGATAATAAGGGCCAAATCCGCGATAGTTCCCGAAAGGCGGTAATAGAGGATCATGAATAAAATGACCAGCATGGAACCAATCAGAGTGGCCATTATGCCTTGCCTTATGGAATCACTGCCCAGAGACGGACCAACCGTTCTTTCTTCCAGAATATTGACCGGTGCGGGCAGAGCGCCGGCGCGCAAAACAATCGCTAAATCGCGCGCTTCATCCATGGTGAAAGTACCGGTAATCTGTGCCTGACCGCCGGATATTCTTTCCTGAATGACAGGCGCCGAATGGACTACACCATCCAGAACAATAGCTAAGCGTTTGCGAACATTTTCGCCGGTAATTCTTTCAAAATCGGTAGCGCCTTGAGAATTAAATTTTAGAGACACGGTTGGTTCGCCGAAACGGTTGGAAATTTGTACTTTGGCGGTTTCCAGAGAAGAGCCGGTTAGAAGCGACTTGTTTTTCAACAAATATGGCGCGGAGCCCTTTTCTCCGGTTGATCTATCGGTTCGTAAACCGTAAGCTATTATGTCTTCCTCAGGAATATTGCCGCGAAGAGCATCTTCCAGCGAGTGTTCGTCATCAACAATTTTGAATTCCAAAAGGGCTGTTTTCCCGATGAGGTTTTTCGCTCTTTCCGGGTCTTTAATGCCCGGCAATTGAATTAAAATGCGGTTATCGCCTTCCGGGATAATTTCCGGTTCGGCAATGCCGAACTGATCAACTCTGTTTCTAATTGTTTCCAGACTATGTTCGACAGTTAGTTTTTTGAGTTCTACAGCTCTTTTATCCTTGATTTTTATATGGACAATTTGTGCGTCTTCATGCGGGGAGGAAGAGTCTATTTCTAAATCAGGATACTGGTCAAGAAGGATTTTATCCAATGCGGTCTTTCCTGCTGATTCAGTGAGTTGCAATGAGATCGTAGCACCTTTTGACTTTTCCACATTGCGGAAATGGACCTTATTCTCCATCAGCGATTCCTTTAAATCATTGGCGGTTCTTTCCATCATGGATTCCAGAGCCTTTTCCGTATCAATTTCCATAAGAAGGTGCATGCCGCCCTGCAAATCCAGACCTAAATGAATTTTATCCTTAGGAAAATATTCATTCCACGGAGTTGGAAGCTGAGGAATTAATGTCGGTAATAGAAAATACAGAGCAGCAAGACATACTACAGTTGTGATTGCTATCCTTATTTTTAAAGATTTAATCATAAATGCCCCTTTCTATACTATGGCTTTGTCGCCGGTGACGGTGAACCCGACTTCTGAAGAACAGCGCCGATAGCGCTTCGCGCGACTTTTATTCTTACCTTGTCGGCAATTTCTAAAGTTATGACTGCATCGGCTAAACCTGTTATTTTACCGTGAATTCCTCCGGTTGTCATTACTGTGTCGCCGTAGGCAAGGTTATCTAACATGGCCTTGAGTTCCTTTTGTTTTTTTTGCTGAGGGCGAATTAGTAAAAAATAGAAAATAACGAAAATTATTCCCATGGTGATGATGAAACCCCAATCGCCACCGCCGGTTGATCCACCACCTGGGGCACCGCCCATTGCATATGCTGATGTTATCAATTTAACTTCCTCCTTATTCCAATTCTAAATCAAAGCGCTATCTTTGTTGACAGCGCAACCCGTAGTATAACCTGATAACCTGAAGGTCACATGAGGTCACGCGTGCCTGGGTCGTTGTCGGCTTCGGGAACGTTTGTACTTCCGGGAGTGCATCCCCCAAAGGGGGCACAATAAAAAACATTTCATTTCCTTACCGGTGAGCTACGCTATGGTAGCGTGGTTCAAATACGTCTCGTCGCCTGCTTCTTGCCGCCTCAATATCATCTTTGATTTAGAAATGGTATTAAATTTACTCCTTATCAGAATTTTTTATAAATTCATCTTATTTATTTAAAAAATAATTTTTAAACTCTAAAAAACAGTCTTCTTTTAATGCCGCCCTGATTTGCTCCATGAGGAGCATATAGTAGCGGACATTGTGAATCGTATTTAATACCATAGCCAGTATCTCTCCGGCAATATAAAGATGACGTAAATATGCCCGGGAATAATTTTTACAGGTGTAGCAATCACATGTTTCATCAAGCGGATTACTATCTTCCCGCCAGCGGGAATTTTTTATAACAATCTTTTCTGAATTTGTAAACAATAATCCGTGACGGGCGCATCGGGTAGGTATGACGCAGTCAAACATGTCTATTCCGCAGGATACTCCGAAAACAATATCCTCCGGCGTGCCAACGCCCATAAGGTAGCGCGGTTTATTCACAGGCAATAACGGAGCAATTGAATCTGTTATCTCATACATTATTTCTTTAGGTTCGCCTACGCTAACTCCGCCTAGCGCATAACCGTCAAAACAAAGTGGAACGGCTTGTTCCACCGCTTGTTTGCGTAAGTTTAGATAAGTACCCCCCTGAACAATGCCAAAAAGTGCCTGATCAACACTTGTTTTAGCTTGCCTGCACAAATCCGCCCACTTTACCGTCAAGGCCAGTGATTCTGCGGTTTGAGATAATGTGGACGGGTAGGGCGTGCACTCGTCGAGGCACATCATAATATCTGCGCCCAGCGCTTCCTGGATTTCAATCGCTTTCTGCGGGCTCAAAAAGTGTTTGGAGCCGTCAATGTGGGAACGAAACATTACACCGTCGGGCGTAATTTTGCGCAGGGCGCCTAAAGAGTAAACCTGAAAGCCGCCGCTGTCGGTCAGAATCGGATCCGGCCAATTCATGAACCGGTGAAGACCACCCAGTTTTTTGATAGTTTCGTGGCCGGGGCGCAAATAAAGATGATAAGTATTGCCTAAAATAATTTCAGCGCCGCACTTTTTGATCTCTTCGGGCAGCATTGATTTGACCGTGCCCTGCGTGCCCACCGGCATAAACGCGGGTGTATGCACCATGCCGTGGGTAGTAATCATTTTCCCCAAACGGGCAGCAGTGAAACTATCTTGCTTTATTAAATCAAATTGAAAAGGCATCTTTTTGTATCCTAACCCCGATAAACGGGATAAGTCCCGCCATGCGGGTTAAGTGCGTTAATGAATTTGCTTTCTACCAGAAAGCAAATTCTAACTTGCTAATGCGTTAACGAAATTATTTTCTGCCAAAAAACGCAAAAAATAATTTCTAACTTACTAAAGAATCAGCATGCAGTCGCCGTAACTGTAAAAATGATAACGGTTTTCCACGGCATGCGAATAAGCTTTTTTGATGAAATCTATACCGGCGAAAGCGCAAACAAGTAAAAACAAGGATGATTGCGGCAAATGAAAATTGGTTAAAAGTCCGTTAACTCTTTTAAATTTATAACCGGGATAAATAAAAAAAGTGGTAGTGCCGGACTTCGCTTGGACATATCCATTATTATCGGCAACACTCTCTAAAGTGCGAGTAGAGGTCGTTCCCACCGCAATCACGCGTCGGGCATTATTGATAATTTGGCTGCTTTCTGCACTTATTTCATAATACTCTGATTCCATAATATGTTTTTCAACTTCATCTGATTCGATAGGGAGGAAAGTTCCATGACCTACATGCAAAGTTATCGGAACAATTTGAATGCTTTTAGATAGCAATGTTTGCATAACATCGTCTGAAAAATGCAATCCTGCAGTAGGGGCCGCAATAGAGCCCGGATTTTTCGCGTAAATAGTCTGGTAACGTTCCCGATCGGTAATATCCAGTTGGGCGGTTTTCTTGCGCTTTATGTAAGGGGGCAGAGGGGCGCGACCGAAGCTGTTTAAATAAGCCTCAAAACCATCTGGCGCAAAAAATTCCAACAGCCATTTTTTGTCGGATATGCGGGCTAAAACCTTTGCCTCGCAGTTATTGCCGAGAGCGATAATATCGTTTTCGCGCAGTCTCTTGGCGGGTCTTAGCAGCACTTCCCATGTTTGAGATTCTTTTTCGCTTTCTTTTCTGGTTAAAAGTAATATTTCCAGAATTCCTCCGGTAGGCTTTTTGCCAAAGAGTCTTGCGGGAATAACACGGGAATCGTTGACGACGAGAACATCACCATTTTGTAAAAAATCTGGCAGTTGAAAAAAGGAGAAATCCGCCATTTTTTCTTTATTTTTGTCCAGAAAAAGTAAGCGTGAGTGATCCCGCTTTTGGCAAGGATGCTGGGCAATAAGTTCATCGGGCAAAAAATATGAAAAATCTTTTAATTCCATATATCTCTTTGTTTATTGCGGAAAAGTTTGAGCAAATAATCAGATTTATAAGCTGCTGTCAATACAATTGCGTGTGCGCTTATAGCATTTCGCTTTCAAAGGATAACGAGCCGACGGCGTAGCCAACAAAGTTAGCCGAAGAAAGCGAAGTGGTATTAACTTCGCCCCAAGTATAGCAGAACAAGCCCAACAATCATTGCGGATATTCCTAAAAACCGCAAAGTGGAATCCGGCATTGTTGTCATCTTGAGCAGATAAATTTTTAATCTTTCCGGGAAAATAAAATAAGGAAAGCCTTCAATAATAAAAACCATGCCCAACACGCAAAGAAAGTATTTCATTTTAAATCCTTTATTTGTGAAACTCCAGTTCCGAAAGCGAAGTGCATTGGAACTGGTAAGTTGAACAATCCAGCAAAGCTGAGGGTATAATAACCCGCAGCTTGCTGCGGGGTTCATACCCGTGATTTTGCTTCATTCCAGAGTTCATCCATCTGGGCTAAGGTTGCTTTCTCCAGAGATATTCCGCGGGCGGAAAGTTTAGCGGTGACATAAGAAAAACGCTGCAAAAATTTATTAGTTACTTTGGATAATGCCGTTTCGGCGTCAACTTGAACAAAACGGCTCAAATTTACCATCGTAAACAAGATATCACCTAATTCTTCTTCGATTTCATCAGAGTTGCGGTTTTTTATTGCAGCGGTGAATTCTTTGATTTCTTCTTTCAATTTTATTATTACATCCTGAATCTTTGGCCAGTCGAAACCGTAAGTGGCAGCCATTGAAGTGATCTTTTGTGCTCGCTTCAAGGCGGGAAATGAAAGTGGCACATTGCCAAATAAATTCTCGTTATCGTTTTTAGTGCCGCGTTCTTTTTTTTTGATTTGTTGCCAGTTTTCCTTGATTTCTTGAACTGAAATTACTTTTTTATCGCCAAAAACATGCGGATGCCGCCGGATCATTTTTTTTATAATTCCATCCAAAACATCACTTAGAAAAAACAGTTCTGATTCAGCCCCTATTTCAGTCAGAAATAATATTTGGAAAAGCAAGTCGCCCAGCTCTTCCTTCAATGCTTGCGGATTTTCTTTGGCAAGAGAGTCGACCACTTCGTAAGCTTCTTCCAGAATATACTTGCCAATATCTTCCTTCTTTTGTTGTTGATCCCACGGGCAACCATTCGGCGCACGCAGCTTTTTAATGAGTTGGGTTAATTCTGTCAGTTTTTCTGGATCTTTATTATCTTTTTTCATTTATGCGTAAATCCTGAAACTATTAGTAAAAGTTGTTTTCATTGGAGTTTATATTGAAAGTAAGTAGCATATAAAAGTATGGCTGGCAATAGATGACAATGTTTTCCAAGCATGATCAGCCAGAGTTCACTCTGTGAGTAACGGTTTCACGGCTTTAATGGAGGCAATTTTGTTGCGGTAAAATTGTTAAATTTATTCTTGACAAGGTAAAAAAAAAGCGTATTGTTTGCGATCAATACAAGGGTTTGGGGTATAATAACCAAGTATTATGAAAATCTGTGAAAGGAGGTTAGCCGTTAATGAAAAAGATATTTGCCATTTTTATCTCTATGCTATTCGTCGCTTCTTTATCTCTTGCAGTAGTTGGCTGCAAAAAAGCTGAAGAGCCAGCACCAGCAGAGGCTCCGAAAGTTGAAGCCCCCGTTGCTCAGCCTGCACCTGTAGGCACCGCAGTACCTGCACCCGCACCTGCACCCGCACCTGCACCTGCAAAATAATTGCTTTAAATAAATTCGCAGGACAATTAATCGGGCATTCATTTTTTAATGAATGTCCGATTTTTTTATGCCAAATAAGGCTTAATTTTTAAAAATGTGTTATACTAATTACGAGATGTTGCCATCCTTTCGGAAAGTTACAGGCAAATGGATGTCAAATATGAATAATCTTGATAATAATTTTGGAGGTGTTTTATGTCAGAAAAAAATAGCGATTTATTAAAAGGTTTATTTATCGGCGGATTAATCGGCGTGGTTTTGGGGATTTTGTATGCACCCAAAAGTGGTAAGGAGACACGTGATGATATTGCCCGCAAAGCAGATGAACTTTTAGGCAAAGCAAAGGAAGAATATGAGAACGCTGTGGAAAAAAGTAAAACGGCCTATGAAACAGCAGTTAAACATTTGAAAGGTTTGGAAATATCGGCAAAAGAAAAAGTGGAAGAAGTAGAAAATAAAGTAAGCGAATTTGCTAATATGGGCGCCGAGGCTATTTCTGGCAATAAGAATAGATTGAGGAAGGCGATTGATGCAGGGGTAGAAGCTTACCGGGAGGAAAATAATAAAAAACCAGTTTGATTATCAACGTAGCCAGTAAAAGTAAACCACGGGCATAGTACTAATCATTTAAGGAGCGAATCCATGTATCTAGAAATCAGTTTAGTAATTTTGGGCATTATCCTTATTCTGTTGGTAATTTCTTATATTTTCATCCTTTTGAAAATATTGCGTACCTCTAAGGATATTACGATAACTTTGCAAACTTTAAATCAAAGTTTGCCGACGATATTGAAAAATCTAGAAGAGATTACCACAAATATTAATAATTCTACTGCCGCTGTAAATCGAAGAATTCAAAATTTTTCCAACACAGCAGACCGGTCCCAGTTAATTATAAGCGATATTATTGATAATATCCAATATTTTGCTCCAATCGCCATGAAATTGCCAATTTTTCAGACAATTAGAAATGTTACTGCGGTTATAAAAGGTATACGCGTTTTTATTGACGTATTTTTAAATAAAGAAAAAGTTTAAACCAGAAGGGATAGTAATGACAAAGGTAACATTTTCCAGCAAATGGGGCAGTGTAAAGGTTCAGAAAAAGTCAGTTTCACCTGCCGCGGAAGCGGAAAAATCAGCCGAAGAAGCTGTCCGGGAAATGAAAAAGTCGCAAAAACATCCGGCAGGTGAAGACTATCGGGAAAAGTCATTGGCGATTAATAGTCTTGTCTGCGCCCGTTGCGGCCGGGAATTTGCTGAATCTCAAAGACAACTTTTAACCGTGCACCACAAAGACGGCAACCACAACAACAATCCTGCCGATGGAAGCAACTGGGAAAATCTTTGTGTCTATTGTCATGAAGATGTTCATAGCCGGGGAGTGTTGGCGGAATACCTGGGTGATAATGCTCATGGACGGGAGGTCAGTCTGGTATATGATGATTCGCCGACTTCCGTTGGATCCGGTTTACTGGCCGAGAAATTGAAAAAGGCACTGCAAAAAAATAAACCGGAATAAATTATACCATTTCTAAATCAAAGATGATATCGAGGCGACGACGCCCCAATTACATGTGACATTTAGGTTATGCGCAGGGCTGCGTTACCAACAAAGATAGCGCTTTGATTGAGAATTAGAGTTAGCGTAATATCAAGTTCGAATTTCCCTGTTCTTTGACCATTTTATCGCCGACTGAAGTTCCACAATAAACACAGCTATAATCATATTTTTCTCCTTCCTTGAGAATCAGCAATAATCTTTTTTTTACAGCAACCGCTCTTTTGCATTGAGGGCAAAACAACTCTGTGGCATCAAAGTCTTTATAAGTTTCTCTCATCTCTAATCTTCAGTTTCGGGAATATTTCCCCAATTTTTTATCCAGACTTCGGCTTCACTATCGCTGGGAGCACGGTAGTCGCCACGCGGCGAAAGAGATCCGCCGGAACCGACTTTTGGTCCATTGGGAACGCAGGAGCGTTTGTACTGAGAAGTTTTAAAAAATCTATATAAATAAACGTAAAGCCATTTTTTTATTTCTTTTAAAGTGTAATCGTTTCTTTTATCCGCGGAAATATCCGGCCAATGGCCTTTTGTTTTATCCTTCCAGGCGTGATAAGCCATAAAAGCTACCTTTGACGGTAAATATCCAAAGCGGGTTATGTAAAAATTATTAAAATCCTGAAGTTCATAGGGACCGATAACTTCTTCGGTTTTCTGGCAGGGCTGGCCTCCGGTTTTTCCCGGGATCAACTCGGGTGAAATTTCTGTTTCCAGAACATCGATGAGAATTTTAGAAACTTCTTTTGAAAATTGATTGGTGTGCGCAACCCAGCGGATCAAATGCTGAATAAGTGTTTTAGGTACGCTGGCATTAACATTATAATGCGACATGTGGTCGCCGATACCGTAAGTGCTCCAACCTAAAGCCAGTTCACTTAAGTCTCCTGTGCCTACAACCAGAGCATTGCGCATATTCGCTAAGCGGAAGAGGTGTGCTGTGCGCTGACCGGCTTGGACATTTTCAAAGGTTATGTCGAAAACTTTTTTGCCTTGGGCATATGGATGTTTAATGTCTTTAAGCATTTGTAAACAAGCGGGTTTGATATCAATTTCATTTGCTTCCACGCCTAGGGCTTTCATTAGTTTTAGAGCATTGTTATAGGTTTTTATTGTGGTGGCAAAGCCAGGCATAGTGTATGCTTTAACATTCGATCGTGGTAATCCTAAAGCATCCATTGTCTTAGCGGCGACAATAAGAGCGTGGGTGGAATCAAGGCCACCGGAAACGCCGATGGCAATATTGCCAATGCCCGAAGATTTTAAACGTTTCGACAAACCCTGAACCTGGATATTATAGGCTTCGTAACATCGCTGATCGCGCGAGGATGGGTCGGCGGGGATGTAGGGGAAGCGCGGGTATTCTCTGTTTAAAAGAATCCGGCTGGTTAAGATATTCACATTGAATTCTACTTTACGAAAAGATGAAAGTTTTTCTTTGTGAGTAACTGCGTTTTGGCTGAAAGAAGTTAAGCGCATTCTGTCTTGCGCCAGACGGTCAAGATCGATATCGCTATATATTATTTGAGCTTGCTGTGAAAAGCGGGCAGACTCGGCAAGCAGAGTGCCGTTTTCATAAATCATGGCATGGCCGTCCCAGGCAAGGTCGGTTGTTGATTCACCGGTACCAGCGGCGGCGTAAAGATACGCAGCGACACAACGCGCCGATTGATTAGCAGCAAGTTGGTGACGGTATTCTGATTTGCCTATGGTGATGTTGGAAGCGGATAAATTGCCAATAACAGTAGCTCCGGCCATAGCCGCAAAGCTAGATGGTGGGATGGGAACCCATAGATCTTCGCAAAGTTCGAGGAAAAAATTAAAATTTCTAATATTGGCAACTCTAAAGATAATATCGGCGCCAAAAGGTATATCTTTTTGTCCGGCTATTTCTATTTGGGAAGAAAGTGCGGCAGTGGCGGGCGTAAATTGTCTTATCTCATAAAATTCGCGATAATTAGGCAGATATGATTTTATAGCGACACCCAGTATTTGTCCGCGGTAAAAGACAACTGCGCAGTTGAAAAGCCGGCAATCAACTTGCAGCGGCGCGCCGGCAACTATAATTATATTAATTTTTTCGGAAGCTTTTTTAATTTTGGCAATTGCTTCCCGGACACTCTGTAAAAGCGCGTCCTGATGGAACAAATCTTCATTGGAATAAGCGGATAATCCCAGTTCCGGGAAAATAGCCAGAATCGCTTTATTGGATGCGGCTTCCCGGGCCAGTTCAATAGTCTTTTGCGTATTAAAAAAAGTGTCGGCAACCTTGAGTTCGGGGATGCAAACAGCGGCGCGGATAAAACCATGATTATACAAATTAAAAAACTTACTCACTTTATTTGTTGGCATAAGTTTATCCTTTCTCTACGCAGGCATAAGCGCTATGATTATGGATACTTTCAAAATTTTCCGCTTCAATGCAATACCAGGTGAAATTATCGTCTTTATTCAGTTTCACCGCGATACTGCGAACAACGTCTTCTACGAACTTGGGATTTTCGTAGGCCTTTTCCGTAACGTACTTTTCATCGACACGTTTTAATAGAGAGTATACCTCACCACTGGCGGAATCTTCCACTATTTTTATAATATCTTCAATCCAGAAGAACTTTTTAAAGCGCACTTTGAGAGTTACCACACTGCGCTGGTTATGAGCTCCGAATTTGCTGATTTCACGGGAACAAGGGCAGACAGTCGTAACGGGAACCACAATTCCCACCAGAAAGTCGGTTTGATCGGCGTTATTTTCAACGGAAAAAAAGCAGCGATACTCCATCAGACTTTTAGCTTTGGAGACCGGCGCGGTCTTCTCCAGAAAATAGGGGAATTCTATTTCCATATAGGCGGAATGAGCGTGTAACTTCTGCCGCATTTTTTCCAGAATAGTCTGGAAAGTTTTAATGCTTATTTGACCCTTGAATTCATTGAGCACCTCCACAAAACGGCTCATGTGTGTGCCCTTGAAATGATGCGGCAGATTGACATACATATTGATCGTGGCATTTACCGGCTGCGTGCCCCGGGCGCGATCAAGGACAATAATCGGATATTTAATATTCTTTACGCCGACTTTTTTAATGTCAATATTGCGGGAATCTTTTTGGCTTTGAATGTCAATCATACTTCTCCGGTATATAAGTAACGGCTGCGTTTTCTGATTCCCAAATTTTAACCCCAACGACATTGACCCTGGCCGGTTTAACTTTTAGTTCCATTTTTTCGCAAATATATTTAGCGATATTTTCCGCTGATGGATTTATACCGAAAAATGAAGGGAGGATGTTAAGATGCTTGTGATCAATATCTTCAAGGATTTCGCCCAGCCATTTTTTAAAGACGCGGAAGTCAATTAACAAACCGGTCGAGTCTAATTCTGAAGCGGCAACAGTCACCTCCACTTTAAAATTATGGCCGTGTAAATCTTCGCATTTACCGCCAATTTCAGCCAGAACATGCGCCGCGGAAAATGATTTTATAATTGTAACTTCATACATTTCCAACTTCCCCAATTTTTAATTCATAATTACTACCATATTTTATGATGATGGGAAATAATTAATTAGTACATGGTGAAATCAACCGTATTTTGGTGAAAATAATCATTTCTTCGGTAGGCAAGGTTATCTATAATCTATTATTACGCAGACGGTTAATAGACACTTGTCTTTGATTTTACATGCTAATTTCAATTTTATTTAACTGGAGGGATATGATTACTGCATTTGGCATATAAATTGCTAAAATTAAGATGTCAGATTAAACAAGTTTTAAGATTATGAGTAAGAAATTCAGGAGGTGACGGAAAAAATAAAATAGGAGATAAATCAACTGTAATAATTTAATTAATAACAAACAAAATAAAATGCATTAATAAGGAGGAACGTTATGTTAAAGATTTTCCGTAAAAAAGAAGGACAAAAAGGTTTCACGTTGATTGAATTGATGATCGTTATCGCGATCATCGGTATATTGGCTGCCATAGCCATCCCGCAGTTCGTAAGTTACAGGCAGAAAGGATACAATACCAAAGCCAAAGGTGAATTGAAGAGCTACTATACGGCTTGCCAGGCTTATCTTGCGGATGTTCCGGCAGCGACCGACTGCGCTCTAGCTACAGTGTCTCCTTGGTTTAACCCGTCATCTGATGTGACCATTGTACCAGTAGGATTTCCAACAATGGTTGGCACTACTTCTGTTCATACTGCAGGCACTTCAACTTACAGCATTCTAGCTAGTGGTAATATTACACCGTAGTTAAGATTGAGATAAAATGCTTCAACAGAAAGGCTGGTTCATTAAAAACCAGCCTTTTTATTTTCTCTCCTAATTCAGGAAAAATTATCATAAATCAGCAATATTATTAATCACAATAGATAACTAATTATGTATTCGTTTAACATTTCTTAATTGACTATGGCTCTGATATTTTAAATTATCTGGACGAGTATTGAAAATATTTGTTATGATAAAAAAGAATAAAATTAATTTATTTGCTAATTTGGTTAAAGGCATTATTTAATGATCGGGCATTCCCAGTTGACAAGTAAACACTTGAAAATAATCAGCATCTTAATCTTGATAATATTGAATATTTTAATTTACTGGAATATTCAGAATCATGCATTCATTAATTATGATGATCAGCTGTACGTTACATCAAACCACAGAATACAAGCGGGAATTACGTTAAAAAGCGTATTTAACACATTTACAGACACTCACACCAGCAATTGGCATCCAATCACTATGATGTCGCACATGCTGGATTGGCAGTTGTTTGGAGATAGGGCAGGCGGGCATCACTGGACCAGTTTAATAATCCACATTTTCAATACAGTTTTACTTTTCTTGCTGCTTAATCAACTTACCGGGGCGATATGGAGAAGCGCAATGGTTGCGGCTCTGTTTGCTGTTCATCCGATGAATGTGGAATCAGTGGCCTGGATAGCTGAACGCAAGAATGTTTTGAGCACTTTCTTCTGGATTCTGACAATGCTTCTTTATGTCTGGTATGTAAAGCAACCCGGCTGGAAAAGATATCTGCCGGTGTTTTTATGTTTTGCTTTGGGTTTAATGTCCAAGCCGATGCTGGTGACCCTTCCTTTTGTTTTGCTGCTTCTTGATTACTGGCCGCTTAATCGAACTGCAATCAATACACAAAATAAGACAGAGATTCAGGTTCCTTTAAAAACAGAAAAAGAAAAAATAAGTTTTCTGATTTTAGAAAAGATTCCTTTCTTTATTCTAACGGCAATTTCGATTTGCGTGACTTTATATACGCAACATGCAGTAGGAGCTATGATGAGCACGGGTTATCTGTCGCTGGCCAAGCGTATAAGTAACGCCCTTTTCTCCTATAATCTGTATATAAAAAAAATGTTCTGGCCGATAGATCTTTCAGTCTTTTATCCCTTGTACAAAATAGATATCTGGCAGCTTTTGATAGGGTCATCATTGTTGATTATATTAACCATGATTGTGCTCAATTATTATCGAAAATATCCCTATTTACTGGTGGGCTGGTTCTGGTATCTTGGCACTTTAGTGCCGGTTATCGGGTTAGTGCAGGTAGGCGCGCAATCCATGGCTGATCGATATGCCTATGTGCCTTTCATTGGATTGTTTATAATGCTTGTATGGTATTTAGCTGATATCGTAAAACGAAACGCATACATAAAATTTAGTCTGATCTTAACTTCATTTGTTGTAATATCAGTTTTATCCGTGCTCTCCTGGCAACGTTGTCAATTATGGGGCGATCAGCTTGCGTTATGGAACGATGTTCTTAAGAATCATAAAGTCGCCTTAGCCTATAATTTTAGGGGACTGGCATATGTCGATAAAGGACAATATAGCTTAGCTCTGGCAGATTATAATTTGGCGATAGAGCGAGACCAGAAATTTGCGGAAGCATTAAACAATCGGGCCATACTATATTTCACTATCGGTCAATACAATAACGCTTTAAAAGATTATAATCAGGCCGTAAATCTAAAACCACAATTCGCTGATGCATACTATAATAGAGGAATGCTTTATTTAGAAATCCATCAATTGAATGCGGCTGTTGCTGATTTTACAGAAGCTATAAATATTGAGCCTGATATGGCGGATTATTTTAACAATCGAGGTGTCGCCCTGCGTTTAAAGGGCGAGTATGAAAAATCATTTGCCGATTTCAATCAGGCTTTAAAACTAAAGCAAAACTTTGCTGAAGCTTATTTTAACAAGGGGCTAATTTATCATCTGCATAAACAATATTTCCCTGCCATTGCCAATTTTACTGAAGCGTTAAGAATAAAGCCCGCATATGTTGATGCTAACTTCACTCGAGGGATAGCATTTGCTTCTATTGGCAAATATGATCAAGCGATTGAAGATTTCAGTTATGTTTTGCAAGTTGATTCCAAACATATTCCCGCTCTCAAAAATCTGGGCATTGTGCTAAAGAATATGAAAAGATATGAAGAGTCTTCTGTTCAGTTCCAGAAATGTATACAGATCAACCCCGATGATAATGAAGCCTTAAAATACTTAAAAGAAATTGAAAATATTAAAAAGCAGAAACTACGGCAGATGAATTGATCGCAGGCAGTGGCAGTAGTGCAACGCGGTGAAATCGTGCGAAAAATAAATTCATTGCAGGGGAATATCTTTTTCGCTTGACAGGGGGCTTTTAATCTCTATGGGTTAAATTCCCCGTCGCTTGCGACGAAGAAGAAATTATAATCCAACAAGATACCCCGCTGCTTGCGGCGGGGAGTTTCATTAGGTGCCCCTTCTTCTTGAATAAACAGAAAATTAATAGTATGGTTGCTCGACGATTTGCAGATTTTTCTTAAAAACAGGATTGTCGGGGCAATATTTAACTGCCTGATTCAGATTTTCCTGGGCGCATTGTATTTGCTTTTGATGTAAGCAGGTTAAGCCCATGTTGTTAAACCATTCACAACGTTCAAAACTGGTCATGAGCAAAGATTTAGCTTTGGTTAAATATTTTTTTGCGTCTTCGGCTCGTCCGGTGTCAATTAACAGGGCTGAATAATTGATGTATGTTTCTGCTTTATTCGGGAAGGCACCCAGAGCAATGACATACAGGTTTTCCGCTTCATCATATTTTTTTTCGTCATGCAGTGCTTCGGCAAGAGTGGCTGTAAACAATACATTTTTAAAATGTAAAACCTCAATATTTAAAAAAGATCGTTGATTTTTCCATAGCGTATCATTCAATACATATGCATATATTCCCCAATATACGAATATTATTGCTATGGCTGATAAGGCAATAAATCTTTTTTTCTCAATGGCAATAACTGTCTGGAGCAAATAAGCCACTGCTATGGTAAGGAAAGCTAAAGGAAAATACAACCATCTCATGGTTTTGATCAATGGTGAAGCCGTAGGAATTAAATTCAGAACGGGAAACATGGCAATTAAAAAGGCCGTAATGGAAAATATCAGCAAAGGTATTTTTCGCAATTTCCACATCGCTATAATTAACAGCAGGAAAAAAATGTAAGAGATGATAATCTTATATCCAAAGTAAAACTCAGGATATTGTTCATAGAAGCTGTGCAGGCCGAAAGGGAAAAAAACTAGCAGAAAATTGGAAGCGATAACATAGGGGATCAAATACAGTCTGATCAGGAAAGCTTCCGAAGCGATCGGGGAAGTGAAAGCGCCGATCACTTGCGATCGCAGTATCAGATAAAAGGTCATGAGAAATAAAAAAGGCAGATAACTCACAATCTCTTTGGAAAGACCGCGGTTATCAGCACCAATTGATTTGTTGTATAAAAAAAAGATTGGTATCATCATGACAGCAACTTCTTTTGATAAAAGAGCAAAACAGAAAAAAAGTGCGGATATGAATAAAAGAAGCCACCGGTCCCGGCGGCTTTCAATGTAAAAAATAAGGGAGAGAATAGAAAAGATTGTAACAAGCAGGTTATTTCTGCAAACGATCATGGAAACGGATTCAGTGTCTGTCGGATGAATAGCAAAGAAAATAGTCCCGAAAAGAGCAGCAAGCCTATCGATTTTCAAACAAATAAGCAGCTGAAAGATTAACAAGCAACAAATCAAGTGCAGAAAAATATTTGTCAATCGAAATCCGAATGCTTTCATTCCCCAGATCTTATAATCGATAAAATAACTGAAATTCAGTAGCGGTCTGTAAAAGCCGGTATGCAGGTGGGCCTTGTCAGCCTTATCAACAATGCCATCTTCCTGAGCCAGATAAGACGATAAACTATGTAAGCTTGTTACGTAGGGGTTGTTTTTGATCAGACTGTTGTCGTCGAAGATAAAATCCCCGGAAAGTGATGGCCAGCAAACTAAAATGACCAGTAGGGCTATTAATAAATGCGGGACATAATTTTTCAAAATCATATGCATTTATTACATCAAACAATCCAATCCTGTCCATTTGTTTTTTATTAACCAGCATCCCTAAAGTGCCCCAGTTGTTTCTTAATCTGTAATCATTGTATGCTCGATCAAAAACTGTCAAAGTCATAAAAAATGGATAATTCGTATAAAGTAATATTTATGTATTTGTTACTAAGAAAAATGATATATTGTAAGAAAGCTTTGTTGCCTTGTAATAAAAAATGATGCTCTAATGGATGTTCCAATTTATGAATAAAAAATATGATCTTTTATTTATCTTAACTATCTTCATTACGGGCATTATTGCTTATTCCAATTCATTTGACTGTTCATTTCATTTTGATGACAGCAATGTTTTCCACAACATTCACAGCAGTGTCACGGCAGACTCAGCGGAAATCGGTGACTGGCTTCGTTTTTTTCCAGCCCGTCCCATAGGCATGTTGACGTTTGCCATTAATTATAACATCCATAAGCTTGATCTCTGGGGATACCATTTGGTGAATCTGATCATTCATCTGACCAATGCGTTTCTGGTCTGGTGGCTGACCTGGTTGACACTGTCCACTCCGGTTATGAAGGACACCCAGATCAGCAGATACAAGACGATAATGGCTTTTTTGACCGGTCTGCTTTTCGTGACCCATCCCCTGGCCACACAATCGGTAACCTATATCGTTCAACGTTTTGCCTCGCTGGCTACATTATTTTACCTTTTATCCTTGATTCTCTTTGTTCAGGGAAAGCTTTGGCCGGGAGACAGGAAGAATATCCCATGGTTTTTATTTGGCGGTTCGATTGTCTGCGCGGTGCTGGGAATGCTGACCAAGGAGATTGTCTTTACCTTGCCCTTCGCTATTATTCTGTACGACTACTGTTTTCTCAAGACCACTCCATGGAAGTTGGAGATAAAAGACGATGGTCTCATCATTTCTTTTATTATGCTGGTAATCTTTCTCCTATTGGTTTTCAGAAATTCCTCCGTGAGTCACGTGAGTATATTCAATCCTGTACTGCCTAATCAGGGGTATACCTATTCCATATCGATGAAAGAATATTTTTTTACCCAGTTCAGAGTCATCCTGACCTATATTCGCTTGTTCGTTCTGCCGATTAATCAGAATCTGGATTACGATTATCATCTCTCCACCGGTTTCTTTCAGCTAAAAACGTTTTGCAGTTTTTCCCTGTTGCTTGGTATTTTAGCCGCAGGTGTTTTTCTGTTTAAAAGATACCGGTTAATTTCATTTGGGATATTCTGGTTTTTCCTCACCATGTCTGTGGAATCAAGCATCATTCCCATTTCCCAGAACGTGATCTTCGAGCATCGTACCTATCTGCCCGGTTTTGGTTTCTTTTTGGCACTGACTGGCGCATTTTTTTATTTCTTCAAGGAAAGATATCTCAAATATGCAGTGATTATCATCCTGATGATTGCTTCTATAAACACAGTATTAACTTATCAGCGCAATAAAGTATGGAAGAACGAATATATCCTATGGGCCGATTGCTTAAAAAAATCTCCGGATAAAGAAAGACCGAATGAGAATTTTGGCCTTGCCCTGTTTACCGATGGAAGAATCGAGGAGGCGATTGATCATTACAACAAAGCCATTCGCATAACACCGGATTATGCCGGTGTTTACAGTAACAGAGGGGCTGCTTACGCTAAACTCGGCCAGTACCAATTGGCATTTGAAGACTTTAACAAGGCCATCCGACTGAAACCAGATTATGCCGAGGGCTATTACAACAAGGGGATTTCTTACACTGACCTCGGTCAATATCAGCTGGCCATCGAGAACTTCAACAAAGCAATCCGTTTGAGACCGAATAATGCCGAGGCCTACAACAACAGAGGTACTATTTACTCTAAACTCGCTCAATATCAGCTAGCTCTCGAGAACTATAATCAGACCATCCGTCTAAAACCGGATGATGCAGGTGCATACTACAACAGGGGGCTTGCTTACACTGACATCGGTCAATATCAGCAAGCCATCGAGAACTTCAACACAGCTATCCATTTGAAGCCTAATAATGCCGATGCCTACAACAACCTGGGGACTACTTACCTTAAACTCGGTCAATATCAGCAAGCCATCGAAAACTGTAATCAGACCGTCCGCCTGAAACCGAATGATGCCAATGGCTACTATAACAGGGGGATTGCTTACGGCAAACTCGGCCAGCATCAACGTGAAATCGAGGACTATAATCAGGCCATCCGCCTGACACCGGATGATGCCGATGCCTACTACAACAGGGGGATTGCTTATGGTGCGCTCGGCCAAGTTCAGCGTGCTATTGAGAGCTGGAATCAGGCCATTCGCCTGAAACCGAATTATGCCGAGGCGTACAACAACCGGGGGACTTTTTATTTAATGAAGGGTNNTCTAAAACTGATTACAAATGGCAATCTTCAATTCTGACAACTGCCCATCACAATCTTTCGATAGACAAAATATTTTTCGGGAACGATTATTTAATGAAGAACTTATCAGTCAAATATGAATGTTTAATTAAAGTCAGCCTCCTTTTGATTATTTTTCTTTTTATCTTCGTGGAGTTTATTTTAGCACTCACACCGCCGATTGCCCGTGACGCTCTTATCCATCATTTAGCAATTCCCAAACTATGGATAATGCATGGTGGTTTTTACTACACCCCCTGGGCCGTATATTCTTATTATCCGATGAACCTTGATTTACTCTACCTTATACCGCTTTATTTCGGAAATGATATTATTCCGAATTTTATTCATCTGGGCTTCGGAATCGGCACTGCTGTAATAATTTACTATTATCTCAGGAGAAGATTAAATCATGTTGCCGGCTTATTAGGCGGATTGATCTTTATCAGCACACCGATCATCATCAGAGTATCAATAATAGCTTACGTTGATCTCGGGTTAGTTTTTTTTATAACGGCCAGTATTTTAGCTTTTATGCGTTGGCGTGAGAGCGAATATAAACAATATAAATGGTTTTTGATTTCTTCTGTTGCCATGGGTTTGGCGTTGGGCACAAAATACAATGCTCTGGTGGCGTGGTTTTTCCTTACACTGGCGTTGGTATTTATTTACTCCAGAGATATTGGCAATCAGTGGAAGGCAATAAGGTATGGTTTAATATTTTTTATTATTTCTTTGGTTGTATTTTCTCCGTGGTTAATTAAAAACATAATCCTTACCGGTAACCCTTTATATCCTTTGTTTACCGGTATTTTTAATAGTAACGCGGGTAGTGACGGCGGCACATATTCTGTGGCTTCGGGCTATTCTCATGTAGGCATGTTCAAGATTCGGGAAATGCTCTATGGAGAAAGCTTATGGGAAATTTTATTGATACCGGTGCGTATATTCTTTCAGGGGCAAGATAATTCCGCCCGCTATTTTGAAGGTGTTTTGAATCCCATATTAATTATTTTTGTGCCTTTCGCATTTATAAAAAAAGACATGAAATTAGAGAAGCTGTTTTTCTTGTTTTTTTCGATTTTTTTTATTTTAATCACTTTTTTTCTGGACGAGATTAGAATCCGCTATATTTTACCGGTAATTCCATTTCTTGTTATACTGACCGTGATGGGTCTGGTGAACATCTTTGAGTGGTTAACTGCACGGGAAAGTTTATTGCGTAAAATTTATATATCCGGCCTGGTGATTTTTTTAATAGTTCTTTTTACAATGAATATCATATACATCAAAAAATATTATCTCGGAATTGATCCTATAAACTATCTTCTTAAAAAAGAATCCAGAGATGATTTTATTGTTCGTCATGATTCCAGTTATCCGGCAATGATGTATATTAATAAAAATACTCCTAAGGATTCCAGAATCAGGCTGATACTATTAGCAGGACGGGGTTATTATCTGGATAGAATTTATCAGGAAGATCATTCTTCTGGAATGGATACTATTCGTGGCTTAGTTACCGCATCAAGCAACGATAAAACATTTCAAAATTATCTTAATTCTCTTGGTTGCAGTCATATGCTTATACGTTATGATTTGTTCCAGCAGTTTCTGTATGATAATTATTCGCCTGCAACAGTAAATCAAATATCACAGCGGATGGGAAAGTTTTTAGAAATTGTGTATAATGCCAATGGATACGCAGTGTTTAAACTGAGAACTGATTATTCATCATCATAATTTATTGTGAAACTCCAATTCCGAAAGCGAAGCGTATAACCTAAAGGTCACGTGTTGGAATTGGTAAGTTGAACAATCCCGCGAAGCGGAGGGTACAAGACCCCGCAGCTTGTTGCGAAATGTTTCCAAAGCTTGCTTTCGGGTTCATACCCGTGATTAATTGGCCGGGCAGCATTATTATTGAAAACAAAATAGTAATAAAAAATATATTGATTAATTCTCCCGTCCGTTATTTCGGAGAAAGATTTGATGATTTGGGATAAGATTAAAAATAAAGCTTACATATTTGTTGCATTCATCACTGTCTCGATTTTTTTCTATCCGCTTTTCTTTTCAGGGCAAACCTTATACTTTAGGGACATACACGCAATTTTCTACCCGATGAAATATTTTCTTGCCCAGTCGTTAAAATCAGGATCAATGCCTTTCTGGTGTCCTTTATACTATTGCGGAGCTCCTTTTATGAGCGATATCCAGTCAGGTGTATTTTATCTTCCCTCTTTAATATTTCTAATATTTTCTTATCCCTTATCATTCAACCTTTATATAGTTTTTCATATATTTTTATGCTTTTGTTTTATATATCTTTTTGTCAGAGAAATCGGCTTATCCATCCCCGCTGCTATTTTTACAGCCATTGCTTATAGCTATGGGGGATATGTTCTTTCTTCAATAAATCTCATCAATAACCTCACAGTTATAACCTGGCTTCCGGCGATGCTTTGGTCTTATCAAAGAGCTTTGACCAGAAAATCATTACTTTATTACCTTCTCACGATTTTTTTTCTTTGTCTTGCCATTCTGGGGGGAGAACCTCAGTTGTTCATATTCAGTATAGCTGTAACTTTTTTCTTCGGTCTTGTGACGATCTCGAGAAATAACATTAATGCGAATGCATTTATGAAATACAATCTGATATTTGTCATAATTATGGCCGTTGCCTTGTTAATCACCATTATCCAATGGGGTCCAACTTTTTTTGATTATCAACATTCTATTCGTTTAAGAGGCTTCACTTTTAATGAGGCATCCCAATTTTCACTATCCTGGGATAGATTGAAACACTTGCTTCTCCCTATTTCCTTTAACCAGTCATTTGGCAGTGATCAAGCTGCCTTGACTCGCCTTTTCCCTCCCCGAGGAGCTATTCCCTGGCTTCTTAGCATCTATCCGGGCTTCCTTGTGGCGCCTCTTGCCTTAGTCGGTGTTTTTTCAAAACCATCGCGAGAAACAATTTTCTGGAGTGTTATCTTTTTTCTGGGAATTATCTTTGCTTTGGGTAATAACACGCCATTTTACAACCTCATTTATAAAATATTTCCCTTTTTCCGCTTTCCGGAAAAATTTTATTTTCTAGCCAATATCGGACTTGTTGTTTTGGCCGGTTACGGTTTTGATACTCTCATGTCGATCCTGACAAATTCTGGTGTCAGAACAAAATACATTTTATTGGTTATTCCGTTAGTCCTCTTTGCTGATTTGTACATAGCGCATGCTAACCTTAATCTTACCTGTGGAACAGGCCTTTACAAGTTTTCTGATTCCTCTTTCAAACCGGTAATGCAGGACAAGGAACTCTTTCGTGTATATGTAGATGAAGAAAGTTTTAACTCTCGTTTATCCAGTAAATTTTCTATAAATGAACGTCAGATGATAAGTCAGGCCATGATGATGCCAAACATCGGTATTCTAAATAATGTTCATTATGTTAATGGAAGAACCGGGCTGGAACTTCAGTATCAGTGGATAATAACCGAAATACTGGAAAAACCATGGCCGGAGAGAATCAGGTTATTGCAACTGTCAAATGTAAAATATATTATGTCTGCAGCAAAGCTTGACACACAGCCAAACGTGATGGAAAATATCAAAAGAATTAATCCTTTCTTGTTTCAAATCAGGAATCCTCTTCCCCGTGCCTGGATAGTAGGGAAAATACACCCCTTGGGAAAGTGGACTTTACAAGATTATAATAAATATTTATTTAATTATTATACATCAGCACTAGGACCGGAAGATACAGAAGTTCGTCACAAAACCTCATATTATCAAAGAGTGGATAAAATTGAGTACGACAATGTTAACCGTATCCGTATTGAAGTTACAACTGCGCAACCCGGCGTTGTTGTTCTTTCTGAAGCTTCATATCCGGGCTGGCGTGTTACCGTAAATGGGAAACCGGCAAATATAATTCGGTTAAATTATCTGTTCCAGGGAGTTGAAGTTGATTCCGGCAGGCAGCAAATTAAGTTCGAATATCAACCCCCATTTTTCCGGTTATATTTATTGATATCGTTTCTTACTTTATTAATTATAATGCTATTATGGTTTTTTCGCCACTCATTGAAGCGCAAGATATAGTAAATGTTCATGAATTTTATCTTAAACCAAGAAAAGATAATTCTTGACTGGTGGGCTTAGAAAAGGTAAATTAATCCCCTCAAAAAATTACGGCAAATTTATTTATAAAAGGAAGTTTTTATAGAATTAAATCTTATTTTCGTTATAAAAGGAAACTTTTATCAAATAAAAAAATATATTGCCTGTCGAAATAAAGATGCCCCCCTTTCTTTATGAAAGGAGGGTTTTTTTTATAGTGGTTATACAAAAGATAAGTTAGTCGGTTGAAGTTATGAAAATTTGAGAGGCTAACACCGAGATAAAGATGCGGGATTTGAAGGTGAAATCTACGTATTGTGATGAAAATAACCGTTTTGGCGAGGTTATCTATTACCAAAATTATTGCTACTGATTTGTTTAACAAACATATACAGATGATTTTACATGCTAATTTTAATTTTCTTTAGCTAGAGGGATGTATTTATTGTACAGGTATATAAATTGCATTAAATAATCCATTTAATTAGTGACCATGAAAATTTAAGAGGTTAACACCGATAAAGGCAAACCCGGAGTAATCCGGCGACGCAAAACCACGGGTCCCTGGAAGGGACAGCCGGGTTACCGAAGAGCATACGGAGTCAGGCGCCCTTGGACATTCAGAAGATGTCCGGGATAGGAAAACGCCCATCTCTGTAAAATGAAATGAGCGTTTTTTTCTTCGGGAATAAAATGATTTGTGAAAGAGTGGATAAGAGGTTTGAGAAAAAAGATTCTGCACGGCTGGGTTTTGTGCGTAATGTATATATTTACCTAACAGTCATTTTCCTATTTCAATTTGTTTTGTTTTCCGGGTTCGCCTCCGCTGCTGTGTGCGCCAATCCTGGTAAAGACGGTGTCGGTACCCCTACTGGCGTCGTCAACACCTACTATCCCGGGACCGCATCGGTCTCTGCCGGAGCAACATCCATTCCCGTGGGCTCCTCATCCGGCAGCGCCACACCGATTGCCGCTGGTGATCTGTTGCTGATAATCCAGATGCAGGATGCCGACATATCCTACAGCAACGACAGTAACTATGGCAGCGGTTCAGGCACCGGCAGCGGCTATACGAATCTCAATCAGACCGGCTATTACGAGTATGCAATAGCGGCAGGCGCGGTTTCTGGAGGCTTCGTCAGCATTACCGGCGGACTCACCTACAGCTACCGCTACCGCGCGGCCTCGGCAACCAACGGTCAGAGCACCTATCAGGTCATCCGGGTTCCTCAATACACGTCGGCTACGGTTTCTTCCACTGTATCCGCGCTCAACTGGAATGGCAGCGTCGGCGGCATCGTGGCCATCGATGTGGCCGGAACGCTGACCCTCAGTGGTACAATTACGGCAGATGGCGCAGGTTTCCGCGGTGGTTTCGGACGCACGCTCGCCGGTGGTGCGGGTGCTAACACAGACTATCGTACTTCCTACCTGGTTGCTGCCAACGGTTCCAAAGGTGAAGGCATTGCCGGCTCGCCTTATTACATGAACAGGCCGGCTACTTTTAACGGCGCGCCGGTTGTGGCGACTACTTACGGCAGTGGTTATCCCGATGGGACAACGACAAATGCTTCTTACGCACGCGGCGCAGCCGGCAATGCCGGAGGCGGCGGCACTGACGGAAATCCTGCAGCCAACGATCAGAACTCAGGCGGCGGCGGCGGCGGTAACTACGCAGCTGGCGCGAAAGGCGGCAACTCCTGGAACAGCAATTTAACTGTCGGTGGTGAGGGAGGAAGCGCCGTTTCCGGAATCGCCTTTAACCGGGTGGTTATGGGCGGCGGCGGCGGCGCCGGCACCACCAATAACGGCACTGCCGACAGCGCAACATACACCAGTCCGGCGGGACTGGCCTGCACTGCCGGTGCGGGCGCATGCAGCAGCGGCGCGCCCGGCGGTGGAATTATCATACTTCGGGCAAATTACGTTACCGGTGGCGGCACGATTACCGCAAATGGCGGTTCGGGCTACAACGTCCTCAACGACAGCGGCGGCGGCGGCGGCGCCGGAGGGACTGTTATTATCTATACATATGCCGGAGGTTCGATAACCGCTTATGTAAACGGCGGCGATGGCGGCAACGCCTGGCGGTCGCAAGACGGCACAACCTATCCGGGGAACCGCCACGGACCCGGCGGCGGCGGCAGTGGTGGTTTTATCGCCTACTCCCCCGCTACTTTAGGGATTTCTATGTCATATACCGCAGGTGTAAGCGGTAAAACAACAACCGCCAATGACCTCTATGGATCGTCAAGTTCTTCAGGCGGCTATGCCACTTTCAATTCGCCCGATCCTCCCGGAGTGCTGCCCGGAGCTGAATGCGTGCCGGACCTGTCCACTTCCACCAAAACGGTTGTCGATCTTAACGGCGGCAGCTATATGGCCGGGGATGTCCTGCAGTACACCATAACTATAACGGAAACCAAAGGCATAGCGGCCAGCGGCGTTTCGGTTACCGACGCCATCGATGCCAACCTGACGAGCTTCACCGTCGTCAGCTACCCGGCTGGCGCCACCAACAGCTCCACGGGGACCGCGCTCAACATCACCGGCATCAGCGTCCCCGCCAGCGGCTCCGTGACGATTGTTTATACCGCAATTATTTCCGGCTCAGCCACTCCGGGGACTACCATCACCAACACCGCAACCATCACCACACCCAAAGGAACGGGCGCGACGCCGGCCGCACCCGTGGTCACGGTCGCCGGTGACGTGCCCGGCACGGGAACCAAACAACTATATCTGTATGACAGTACGTCAACCCCAGCATGGAAACTCTCCCGGACGCCGAATACAACAACCGCCGGGTTCGCCACGATCACTACCACGACGTCCCAGACCTGGATAATGGACCCTGCCGCGGCAGCCAATATCACGATCAATGCCGCCGTGCCGGTAATACTCTACCTCCGTAGGAACGCGACAACCGGAACCAGGAGCGTGCAAGTTAATCTCCAATGCTCTCCAGGCGGTACGACTCTCACCCAGACTCAGAACCTTACCCTGACCACTACGCCGACAGCGTACACTTTTACCCTTCCCAACGCGGCGTCCGTGACCTGCGGGCAGGGCTATACCTGGAACCTGAATGTTTCGGAAACGTCCGGCAGCACTACGTACGTCTATCCGGCATACGGCGGCAATTCGTCCCACGTCAATCTTCCGGCAACGACGGTCATTAACGTAAATTCGATCGGATTTTATAATGCAGCCTATTCCGGCGGCAGCGCCATAACCTCGGTTGCGCCCGGCGCCACTGTGTACATCCGGGCGGTTGTAAGCGACCCCTTCGGCAGCTACGATATCGTCAACGCCCCGGCAATAACCATCAAGGATCCGAGCAATAACACTCTTGTCAACGCCGCCGCCATGACCCTCGTCGCCACCGGAACGGAGAGCCCGAGTCTGACGAAAACGTACCAGTACCAGTACACCGTACCAGCATCCCCAACCGGCAACTGGTCGGTCAGTGTCAAAGCAACTGAAGGTACGGAAGGTACCGTTACCAATACCGCTTATACCACGATGCCGGTAGCGATCCCGCCGGTCCTGACCGTCGTCAAGTCGGCCAGCCCCGGTCCCAGCGTCAACCCCGGACAGGTTGTCACCTATACGGTAATCGTTACCAATACCGGCGCCGGAACGGCTACCAACGTAGTCGCGACTGATTTCGTGCCGACCTATACTACATATGTGGCTAACTCCACCCGTCTGAACTCAATAACCGTGGCAGGCGACGGAAGCACCTTACCTCTGATCGCAGGATTGTTGGTTGACGACAACGGCAGTCGTGGTGCCGGGGTGGCGGCTACCGGTATACTGCCGGCTGGCAAGTCTGCCACCATAACCTTTCAGGTGACGGTCAAGTAGGAGCATGAATCTCAACTGAAGAGGCGGTGATGCGAATTTTGCCATGAACTATAAAGGGAGCGTCAAGTAGTCTATTAACGCTAAAATAAAATAATTTTTATAGAAAAAACTAAGAGAAAAGGAGGTTTTATGAAAAAGTATATTCCATTATTGATAGCATCGGTTTTGCTGCTGCTATCGGCTGAAGTGTTTGCCAAATCGCTTGTTTCCATCAGCATCACCGCTGAAAAAGAGGTTACTGTCAACAAAGTGACAAAAAAGATCGCCGCAATAACGATTAATCCCGGTGACGTGATTTTCTATACCCTGAATTATATCAATTCGGGGGAAGATGCGGCAACAAGTGTGGTTCTGGACGACCCGATTCCCGCGGGGACGGTCTATATTCCGGGCAGCGCCTATGGCGACGGCGCGGAGATCCTTTTCTCCATCGACGGCAAAACCTTCAAGAAGCCGTCTCTTCTCACCTATGAAATAAAGAACCGGAACGGCTCGTTAGAGAAACGCACCGCTTCGCCGGAGGAGTACACCCATGTACGCTGGGTTATGACCAAGATAGCCGCCGGCGTCAGGGGAAATGTCGGTTTTCAAGTAAGGATTAAACGTTAACAGACAAGATCAGTAAGGCAGGACGATAGTCCATGCAAAACAATGAAAAATAAATATCATTCAGATCAAGTTACACACAAACAAGGAGAAAAGAGTATGAAGAAGTTGGCACGAAACAAATCCTCGGCATTCAGGGGTGTCTTCGCCATCGTTACCCTGGCAGTGTTCTGGATAACGATGGCGCCGTTTTGCGCGGAAGCGGCACTCCAGGGAAGCGCGGGCAACACTATCATCCGCAACAGGGTGACGGTGGCCTACAAAGACAACAATGGCGTCGTCCAGACCCCAGTGACCGCCTCCGTTGACATAACGGTCACGACCGTGGCCGCAGCGCCGACGGTACTGTCTTTCACCCCGAGTCCGGGTAGCACCGACGGCACCGGCGCAACTCAGGCCTATACCGTCTGGATCCGGACCAACTCCAACGGCCCGGGCGCCATCACCTTTAACACGGCGGACGGCACTTTTACCAACATCGCCGCCGGCACAGCGCCCAATGTGCCAGGTGCCATCTTCCTCGGCTCCACGGTTATCGATCCGACCGACGGACATATCGGCATCGCCCAGACCGTGGCTAACGGCGCGAACATCATCTTTAACGTTCCCAACGACGGCGGAGTGCCGACGGATGCCGCTGTGAGCGGCGGCGCAACAGGCGATTTAGTCATCAACGCCCTGAAGCTCAACGACATCGTCTACATCTACTCCGGCACCACCTACTACGGCCCCTTCACGGTCGGCACAGTCACCGACCCCGCCGTTGGCGCCGGCACAACGGCCGCCTTCGGCAGCGTCCAACTGATCAACAACACGGGCAGCCCCATCGGCCCCTTCACCCCTGCCTATGGCTGGGAGATCCTTGAGGCCAAGTCCGTGATCGTAACGGTCACTCAAGGCGCCGTTACCGACCCGACGATAGCCGCTTCCTGGGTAACTACGGTAACCGCGACCATGAGTGGACAAAACGGCACCGGCAACGTTACCACCAACGCCCATAGCGGTAAACTGACCGTCTTGAAGGAAGTCTCCACCGACGGCACCACCTGGGCCACTTCTGGTGTGAGCGCGGCGCCGTCGGCCTCGCTCTTCTACCGCATCACGGTGACCAACACCGGGCTCGGCAACGCCACCACGGTGGTTCTTACCGACCCGCAACCGGTGTACACCACCTATACCGGAGGAAGTGCCAAGCGGGCTACCGGGGCCGCTGTCAGCTATGCCGCCGCTCCGACTACACTCACCGACCTCAACGCGGCCGACGACGGCTATGATTTCGGTGTTACAACCGCCCTTGTCGCCACATACAGTATCGGCACCATTGCCCCGGGAGCGGCGAACGCAGTTCAACTATTCTTCAAGGTTACCGTCAACTGACCTTAGAACTACATGGGGTAGCCGGATTTTCGGCCATCCCGCAATTCCGGCTAATGGCTGATTCCAGCCGGATAAAATGGATATGTAATTAAAAAATTATTAGAGAGGATAAATAAAATGAAACAAATTAAAAAAGTTTATGAGGAGGGAAAGCAAAATGAAACCAATTAACAAATTCCTAAGGAGGGAAAACAAAATGAAAACAATTATAAAAGTCTATCTATCCCTGTTGTTGTTGACGCTCGCAATCGCCGCGTCACCGGGAAGCGCGTGGGCTAATCTGGCGGCCAATACGCAGATCACCAACGCGGCAACGTTGAACTACTTAAGCGGCATCAGCCCAATGACCGCCACCGCCAGTGTTACCGTCACCGTCAGTCTGGTTCCTGCCGCGCCCACGATTGTTGCGCAAGGGCCCTATACTACCCAGTACGCTGGCCCCGCAACGACCCTTACCGACACTTTTGTCATCACCGCAGGGTCCAATGGCCCCGATACCTACAATCTTACTGCAGCGGTGGTAACTGACGTAAACGGCACCGGCGCCGGAGTCGCTGTTGTTGCTCCTGTCAGTATTATTCTCGGCGCCTCGGTTACGGTTGCCGGTAGCACTGCAACGATCATGGATGTCCCTGCCGATGGTAACGCTAACTCCAGCGTGAACGGCATCGAGGTCGGCGACACGGTTGTCATCAACGGTGAAGTCAAAACGGTTTCCGCTATCTTCGACAACCCCAGCCCCAACGGGATATCCACTATAACCCTGGCTTCGGCGTTGGTCGGCGGGGCACCGGCAGCAGGTGTGCTGGTTGAGGAACAAAAGATTATCCAGACCATAGTCACCTCCGGAACTATCACCACAGTCGGCACCAGTTTGGTGGTTACTGACACCATTACCGCCACATCGGCCACCACTCCTTTCCCCGCGATGACTTCCAGCGCTGTTACCAACACCTTCACCAGCGGTCTGGCGACTCTTAGCAAGTATGTTCGCAACGTTACCACGGACAACCACACCGCCGGGACGACGTCCTACGTTTTCAACGGCAACACCTACTACTGGAAAGACAACTCTTCCGGAGCACCCGCTGTTATGTCAAAACCGGGTGAAGTTCTCGAGTACATCCTGGTCGCCGCCAATATTGGAACGGGATCAGTTTTGTCCTCTGTTATCACTGATGTTGTGCCGGCAACCTACGTTACTTTCAAGACTGGTGTTTATGGCGGCAAGGATTTCATGTATTGGCCCGACAGCACTGCCCCCGGGGCGTCTTCAACATTTACTGCCGCCACCGGTGATGATGCAGCCCAGTATGTAACGTCGACGATCACGGTCAATGTTGGAGGAGCGACCCCGCCAACTCCACCTGCCGCTGGAGGAACGATTGCCGCCGGCAAGATTGTTATTGTTACTTACCAGGCTACTGTTAATCCGTAATGGGTCAGGATCAAAGCTTAAATGATGATTTTGGGCTGGATGGATAATAAAATGAAGAAATGGTTTTCCGGTCGAAAGACCGGAAAACCCATCCGCTCGCCTTTTACCGGGAGCGGAGCAGGCATAGCTTCGTTTAATTCCGGCCTGAATCTGCTTTGTTCCTGTTTGCGTAATATTACAATGGCCGCAGTGGGGCTGGCGCTGTTTGCGGTTACCTTCACTCTGTCCGCCGCGCCGGCCTGGGCCAACGTGGCGGCCAATACACAAATCACCAACGCGGCACAGCTGTCCTATCGCTACAACGGTATCGCCATGACTGCAACCGCCAGTGTTACCGTAGCCGTCAGACTGATTGCTGCCGCGCCCACGATTGTTGCGCAAGGGCCTTATACTACCCAGTACGCCGGCCCAGCAACGACCCTTACCGACACTTTTGTCATAACCGCAGGGGCCAACGGCCCCGACACCTACAATCTTACTGCAGCGGTGACAAGTGACGTAAACGGCACCGGCGCTGGGGTCGCTGTTGTTTCTCCTGTCGGTATTATTCTCGGAGCCTCGGTTACGGTTGCCGGTAGTACTACCCTGATCATTGATGTCCCTTCCGATGGTGTTTCTAACAACAGCGTGAATGGTATCGAGGCCGGAGACACGGTTGTCATCAATGGTGAAGTCAGAACGGTTATCGCCGTCAACGACACCGCCAGCGGTACCTCCACCATCACTCTGAATACAGCATTGAGCAGCGCACCCGGAGCAGGTGTGCTGATTGAGGAACAAAAGATTATCCAGACCATAGTCACATCCGGAACTATCACCACCGTCGGCACCAATTTGGTGGTTACTGACACCATTACCGCCACCACTCCTGCGGCCACGGTGACTTCCAGCGCTGTCACCAACACCTTCACCAAAGGTCAGGTGGCCTTTACCAAATATGTCCGCAACGTGACGACATCCGCCGCTGGCACAGGAACTGCATACTCTTACAACTCGATTAACTACTACCCAGCCGGTGTCACGGCAAAACCGGGTGAGACGCTGGAGTACATTCTGGTTGCCAAAAACACCGGAACGGTAGACGTTTCGGCTGCTGTTGTAACCGATGCTGTGCCGGCAACCTACGTTACTTTCAAGACTGGTGCTTATGGCGGCAGCGGTAAGGATGTCACATATGTGCCCGACAGCACTGTTCCTGCGACGTTTTCATTATTCAGTGCCGCCGCCGGTGATGATGCAGCCGTGTATAATGTGGCGACGCTCACGGTCAATGTTGGTGGAACGACCCCGCCAATTCCACCTCTCGCAGGCGGGACGATTCCCGCCGGCAAGACTGTTCTTGTTCTGTATCAGGTTACTGTTAATAACCCTGCCCAGGGGATCGTCAACAGTGCACAACTCTCTTCACCGGATATAACTCCGGTAAAATCGTCGGTGACCGTCACCGCTACCACGAACACCGGTCAGGCGAGCTTTACCAAATATGTCCGCAACGTGACGATATCCGCCGCCGGCACAGGAACTGCCTACTCTTACAACTCGATTAACTACTACCCGGCTGGTGTTACGGCAAAACCGGGCGAGACGCTGGAGTACATCGTGGTTGCCAAGAACACTGGAACGGTAGACGTTTCGTCCTCTGTTGTCACCGATGTTCTGCCGGTAAGCTACGTTACTTTCAAAACTGGTGCTTATGGCGGCAGCGGTAAGGATGTCACGTATGTGCCCGACAGCACTGTTCCTGCGACGTTTTCATTATTCAGTGCCGCCGCCGGTGATGATGCAGCCGTGTATAA
>PLMV01000165.1:4413-8441 GCA_003141615.1 Syntrophaceae bacterium | reverse complement strand
ATTATACCCAAAAAGATTAAAATAGAGATGAAAGAAAAAGCATGGGAGGGAGCCAGTGCGACTGTTTTCGATATACAGTGGGAGTGATTTGATTATTAAGTATTTAATCCACATAGGCATTCTAGGGAGGTTTCGATATGAACATGAAAGGCACCGTTTTTATTACAGGAAAGAATACCCTCACTGCCGTTTTCGGCGAGGAACGCTGGAATTCCTTTATGGCCAATCTGGCAGAAAAGGATAAATTTTTCAGCAAGATGATTATGTCCGTTACTCCCATTCCGGAGGATAAATTTATCCTTTTTCTTGACGAGATGTGTAAGGAATTCTTCAACAACGACAGAATGCAGTACATGACGTTTGGGAAGCAAGCAGCTCAATATGCCCTGTCATCGGAAGGTCCGTACAAATCATATCTGCTCACAAAGGATATAAAGCAGTATATCGCGGTACTGCCTAGGATCTGGTCGACCTATTGTGACGAAGGTATAGGTACCACATGGATCGAGAACAACATCGTTCACATGAAAATCACCGGACTAAAAATCAAACATATTTACTTCGAGTACCTTGTTATGGGTTTCTTTCAGAAGGCCCTCAAAATGTTCGGGAAGAAAAGTGTTGCGAAAAAGGTCAGGAGTATTTCATCGGGTGATGATGATATTTATTTCCAGTTTGAACTAAAGGACTCTTGACCACAAAAAATATAATGGGCGGTGTCGAAGACTGTCGGGTGTGAATAGTGTTTATTACCGATTGAAGTATAGCATATTTGCGGAGGTTGAGATTTTGTTTGTTACAGGAAGAAAGAAATTTTAGACAAGTATGCTTAAACCGGATTAAGACTCGTTACTCTTTTGTTTCCACGAGATGTAATCCTCAAGTTTCTTGATTGCATAGATGGGTGTATTGACGAATTCCACGCCCGCCTCATAAGACTCATCATCAATGATGATTTTAACCCATTTTACTTTTACTATGGCGATTATCTTTTGTTGCAGAGTCTTTAATGTCATTTCTATCATGAGGAGGGTATCTACGGGCAAAAGAATATTGGTCTGAAGTTTTGCACCGGATACAGAGACATCCTTTATATAGTTATATGTGATTTTTTCTTTAGGAAGATTTTTTCTGCTGGAGATGACACTTATAGTAACCTCATTTTCCTCCTCCAGTCTTGGCGCTATTCTTTTTTCGTCCATAACGATTCATTCCTCCTTTATTTACTCTAGAATGCTCGTTTTGAAAAAACCTTCACTTCAAACCCTGCTTGTTCATACTATAAGAAACTCAGTCTTGTATGTCAATGAAAATTGGTCACATAATGTGGGGTGCGAATTGTGTTTATTACCGATTGTAATCATGCATATTTCATCTGCATGACAGTGTGAGTAGAGGAAGAAGTGCTTGCTAAAAGCTTCTACATATATTTACTCTTGAACATTCATAAAAACGATCATTTGAAGTCCACTTATTATTCATAAAAACACATTGAAAAGTGGAGTATAAAGATTTAAAATACATTTACAGAATCAGGCAAGGAGGAAAAATATGAAAAAAGTTGCCAATTATCTTTTTATTTTTACGCTAGCCATCTTGTTTGCTGTATGTCCCTTGAAATCAGCATCGGCTCAGGTTGGAGGATATATTGGTGTATGGGGGGGCTATACAATCAGTCCCGATGCAAGTTCGGGGGATTATTATGATGATTGGGATTATTATAATAGATTTGATTTAGACATTCAGGAAGCTTGGGTGTTAGGGGTAAAAGTTGGTTATACCCCACCTCAATTAAAATATTTCTCATTTGAATTTGAATACAGTTATTTGAATCCAGACATAAAAAGGTCAGTATTAGACCGATACGGACCTGATTATGTTGCTGTTGAAGGTGATGTAAAGTTAAACAATTTTATGTTTAACGCCATTGCAAAATATCCCCAAGGAAGATTTCATCCATATATAGGTGCAGGTCTTGGATTTTCTTATTCTGATATGTCGGCAACAGCCACTCAAAGGATCAGCGGCGTGACCAGTTCAGCGTCTGTAGGAAAAGATTACACATCTTTTGCATGGCAACTATTGACAGGAGTTGAAATTGACATAATAAATAACTTGTCAGTGGATATCGGCTATCGTTATTTTGCTACAGAAATCGAATTTGAAAATGCTACAGAAATTGAATTTAAAAATGATACAAAAATAGATTTTACAACAAGCATGATAACTTTGGGGTTAAAGTTCCTTTTCTAAGAACTGTTTGTCGTCGGCTTCCTCAACATATAACCTGAATAACCTAAAGGTCACTAGGGGTCACGCGTCAGTAGTACGCCTGCGGAGCCTCCTTCTTGCCGCCGCGTTATCCTTTGACCGGGTGCGCAACCAAAGGGCGCGCAATAAAAATAAAACTTTTACCCTACCGGGAAGTGACGCCAAACTGGCGGCAGCTTCCAATCGAAATGGTATAAAATTATTTCTTCCCGGAAATGTTTTTAATTATGCCCAGAAATCCATCCGCTTTCAAGGATGCGCCGCCGACAAGGGCGCCGTCGATATCTTCCATCGCAATTAAATCGCCGATATTATCTTTGGTAACACTGCCGCCGTAAAGTATGCGAATGTCGTTAGCCATACTGCCATACAAATCTTTTAAGATGCCGCGGATAAATTTGTGAACTTCTTCGGCCTCAGCGGGTGTGGCGACTTTTCCCGTTCCTATCGCCCAGACCGGTTCATAAGCGATGACAATATTATCAATTTTCTCCACGCCGTTTAATCCCTGTTTTACCTGCCTGTCAACAACTGACCGGGTAATTCCCTTTACCCTTTCCTCGTCAGTTTCTCCCACGCACATAATAGGTTTTAAGCCAGCCATCAATGCCTTCTTGACTTTCAAATTCACGTCTTGGTCTTGTTCGTGAAAATATTTCCGGCGCTCCGAATGGCCGATGATTACGTAGGTGCAGCCGATATCTTTAAGCATGCCCGGTGATATTTCGCCGGTATATGCGCCTTTGTCTTCATAAAACATATTTTGTGCCGCAAGCTGCACGTTCGAGCCCTTAATGGTTTCACCAACACTGAATAAGGCGGTAAAAGGCGGAGCTAAAACGACTTCTCCATTTTTAATGGTAGTCGTTCCTTCTTTGATCGCTTTGGCTAACGCGATTGATTCGGCAATCGTGTTGTGCATTTTCCAGTTACCGGCAACAATCCATTCTCTCATTTTTTTCACCCTTATTGTGAAACTCCAATTCCGAAAGCGAAGCGTATAACCTAAAGGTCACACGTTGGAATTGGTAAGTTGAACACTCCCGCGAAGCGGAGGGTACAATACCCCGCAGCTTGCTGCGAAATGTTTCCAAAGCTTGCTTTGGGGTTCATACCCGTGATTTTTCCAGCGCGGCAATTCCGGGTAATGTTTTTCCTTCCAGCAATTCCAGAAACGCGCCGCCGCCGGTGGAGATATAAGACATCTTCGCGCTCTGACCGGCTTTGTGAATTGCCGTATCCGTGTCACCGCCGCCGATGATGGAGAGCGCTCCGGAGTTTGCCACGGCAACGGCCAGCGCAAAAGTTCCTTTGCTGAAAGGAGCAAGCTCAAACATGCCCAGAGGGCCGTTCCAGACGATAGTCTTTACGCCTTGTAATGCGTCGGAGAACAGAGAAATTGTCGCCGGTCCTATATCCAATCCTATCTCGTCTTCAGGAATTTCTTTTATGCCGCAGACTTTTACATCAGCATCCGCTGTCGCGCTTTTGGCAATCACGGCATCTACCGGCAATAAAAACTGCATATTTTTCTGTGCGGCTTTATCGGTAATCTTTCGCGCCATGTCGAGCATATCGGGCTCGCACAAAGATTTGCCGATGCCGTAACCTGCCGCTTTTAAGAAAGTAAAGGCCATGCCGCCGCCGACAATAAGTTTGTCCACCTTATCAATTAATTTTTCCAGCACGCCAATTTTATCGGAAACCTTTGCGCCGCCGATAATGGCGCAAAGCGGCCGCGCCGGATTTCCCATGGC
>PLMV01000165.1:0-4392 GCA_003141615.1 Syntrophaceae bacterium | reverse complement strand
TCTTCTCCCGGATAGAATCTCAGGTTTTCCAGGAGGACAATATCGCCTTCTTTCATTTTCCTTACGGCTTGCTCGACCTTTTCCCCCACACAATCATCGACAAATACTATATCTTTCTTCAGAAGGCCGGAAAGAATTTTCACCACCGGTTTAAGAGACATCTCTTCAACTCTTTTGCCTTTCGGTCTGCCCAGATGAGAGGCGATAATTAATTTCGCTCCTTTTTCCAGAGCGTAGTTTATCGTCGGCAAATGCGCCCGCACACGGGTATCGTCGGTTACATTGCCCGACTTATCCATCGGCACATTGAAGTCCACCCGCAAAAAAACTTTTTTATCCTTCATCTCTATTTGATCTATGTACTTCATCTTTCTTCTTTACCTTTTCTATTTCATTATAAAAGAAAGTAGTTCCAGCATCCTGTTGGAAAAACCCCATTCATTGTCATACCAGGAGAGCACCTTGACCATCTTGCCGCCGATGACATATGTATTCGGCATATCCACTATGGAGGAGTGTTTGTTGTCGTTGAAATCGCGGGAAACCAGTTCTTCTTCCGAACACATAAGTATCCCTTTCATGGCTCCTTTTGCATATTCTCTGAACTTGGCGTTAATTTCATCCCTGTTCGTACTCTTCGAGAGTGTCGCCACAAAATCGACGAGAGAAACATTCGGTGTCGGCACCCGAATAGCCAGCCCATCGAGCTTTCCCTTCATCTCCGGTATAACTTCCGCGATGGCCTTGGCGGCTCCGGTTGTGGTAGGTATCATGGAAAGCGCGGCGGCGCGGGCCCTTCTCAAATCCTTGTGAGGTTCATCCTGGACAACCTGATCGTTGGTGTAGGCATGAATTGTCGTCATCAATCCGTATTCAACGCCAAATTCCTGATGCAATATCTTGACAATCGGCGCGAGACAATTTGTGGTGCATGATCCCATGGAAATAATGTTATGTTTGGTCTTGTCATACACTTCCTGGTTGACGCCAAAGACGAAGGTTACATCCGGATTCTTGGCCGGGGCGGAAATAACAACCTTTTCAGCGCCTGCTTCGATGTGTTTTCCAGCGCCCGCCTTGTCCGTATATTTTCCGGTGCTTTCCAGAACAACATTAATTCCCAAGTCTTTCCAAGGCAATGATTCCGGTTCTCTGACGGAAAAAGTTTTGATCTCTTTACCATCAACAATTATTGAGTTGTTTCCTGCCTTAACTTCGGCATCCAGCGTTCCATGAGTTGAATCATATTTAAGCAGATGAGCCAGAGTTTTGGCATCGGCGAGATCATTCACTGCCACGAATTCCACATCTTTGTTTTTGTATCCGGCTCTAAACACAAGCCGGCCAATTCTTCCAAACCCGTTAATGGCAATTTTTACTGGCATATCACCCTCCTTATATATGAAAAATTATTAATCAAAAGGTTTCTTTTGTCAATCTGTTTTGTCGCCCTGATAACAATCCGCTTGTAAGTTACCACCTTTCAAATGGTAATTACCTTACCGGGAAGTGACGCCTTACAGGCGGCAGCTTCCAAGCGAAATGGTATGCTGATGAAAACGGCGCGCTATGTCATCACTTGCCGGTAAATAGTTCTACCTATAAATCACCAACCATGGTGAATAAAATATTTTGATGATTTGCGATTGAAATAATTGATCTGCAGCATCAGGCAGCACCATAGGTATAAGTCTTCAGGTGGAGACCTACGTTATACGACTTTCTGATTTCAGCCTTTGAATTTTGGCCACTGATTATAACCAGTAGCAGGGTCATTAGATTTGAATGCGTTTGTAATGTCTGAGTTTCATTGATTCGACTAACGCTTCCTATAGTCAGCGAGTCTCAAATCCCACGTCGCTTTGCTCCTGGGATCAATTCCATTTACGCTTCAAATTTCGTTTCATTCATTTTCGGCGAATGTCATTGATTCGTCCAACACGTTTCAGCGCGCTTCGCTTCTGAAGCTAGGGTTTCAAATCCCACGTCGCTACGGTACAACCCCTGCAAGATGCGCTTGCGGGGTAATTCCGCTTGCGCTTCAAACTTCGCTATGCTCGTTTTCAGCGAGCGTCATTAATCACTGCGTACGCGGGATAACCCCGCGTCGCTTCGCTCCTGGGATAATTCGACTTGCCAATTTCAATACGCTACGCTTTTGAAATTGGAGTCTCATTAAAAACCCCGGGAGGTTTTACCCGTCCTCCCGGGGTTTCAAATTAACAGTTAAACAACAGAACTCTTGCTCTTAGAAAGTAAGAGTAAGTTTGTTGATGAGCATGTAGTCATCAACCGTTGGGTTGGCACTAGAGGTGCCTTTATAGTAATCACCGGTGAAGAGATAACCGATGCCCAGCATATAGGACAGGTTATTGGTGATTTTGTAAGTACCGGTGGCATCAATTTCCCAACCGTAGCTGCTATTGAGGTAACCAGCCGGTTTCTTGTCGGCTGACGCGTAAGAAACTGAAAGCATGGCATCCAGCTTGGGAACAGGTTTCACACCGACTCTGCCTTGAAAGAAGTAGGCATTGGACATTTCGCCGTCAACGACGGATGCGCTGCCGTTACCAGGAAGACCGCCTACCCAGTAGGCCGTATCAATAGTGTTGAACATGATCAAACAGGGATTCCAGTCCAAACCGCCGGTAACGGGAGCACCACCTTCTATTTTATCATGGGTGGCAGGATCATCGCCGGAAAGGTAAGCAAAGGAGCCGCCGACATAAACCATTCCTAAATTGGCGGTAGCATCAAGGAAGAGGGCCCAAGCGCTTATGCTTGCATTACCTACACCATATGGTCCAAGGCCGCCGTCCTCCCATCTCGCTGCGTCACCAAACCAGTACTGTAATTCTCCCTGAAGGGCGACTGGTCCAATCTGGGCTTTAAAATAAGGATCAATTACGTAAACATTTTGCAGAAAAGGAAAGCCTGGAGGGACTGTTATCCCTGATGACGCTTTTTCGGTCGCATAACGGTTGAAGAGCAAGAGAGCGCCAGTTTCGCCCTTAACTTGACTGGTATTGAAGTTGAAAATGGCAGCCAGTCGGTAAGAGTCATAATCCTGATCGGTGGTGGTGACGCCAGTAGTAACAGCGCTAGCACTACCGTCACCCTCTTTGGCTAAACCGGCGAAAAGAATGACTGGTCCGACAGGTAGAAAATACTGGATTTGGCCGGAGGTAGGTCCATTGCCTCTATCTCCAAAAACTGTTCCAAATGTGTAATCAGGCATGTAACCAACTTTGAACAGACCGACGGGTGAAGTATAATCAATGTAGGCTATATCGAAGGCGATGTTTTCATTTTCCGCTCTGGTTCCTGCGGATTGCGGATCACCAGTTCCTATAGGTGATCTCTGCCCGCCCCAAATTCTTTCCATGGCGTCAAAGCGGGTGACCAGCTTCAGGCACGGAGATACGACAAAGTCTGTTCCGATGCGCAGTCTTTGAAAATAAAAGGCTGTGCTTTGGTTCGTAGCTACGTCCGCTACTGTAGTTTTATTTAAATACAATCCAGCGGCATAATATTCGCCGCTAACCTTAACGTCAACCGCGAAGGCTGACACACTGAAGGCCATGACCAGCCCCAGTGACAACAAAACTAACCAAAATCTCTTCATTTTTTCCTCCTTAAAGCAAAAGAGTAAATAAATTCCGCCTTTGAAAACGGGCATTTTCTAAAAGCGACTCCAAACCACCTAACATTCTGCACTCCACGGGAATTTCTTTCCTTAACCTAGTGCAAAATAACTATGTTAAGAGTAACACCAGTTAAAAATCTTGTCAAGATAATTTTGAACCGGCGAATTGCCTCAAATAAAATGTTACCGAAGGAGTAGATAAAAAAGGAACGTTGACTCATAAATCGATGTTACCGAAGCAAGATTCGGAAACGGAGGCATAAGCATATGAGTCCAAAGTCCAAACAAGAGTATTTTGAAGCCCTTCATAGGCGCTATAAAGAAGCATCCCGTAAAGAAAAGACTATTATCATCGATGAATGTTGCGCCATATGTGGTTATCATCGGAAGCATGCGATCCGCCGCCTAAAAGGTTATAAGCGGTTTACAAAACCGAAATCAAAGAAGCGTGGCAAACCTGTTGTTTACAATAAAGATGCCATTATTAAGCCTCTTAAACAAATATGGCTGACAGCAAATCTTCCCTGTTCCAAAAGACTCAAAGCTATCTTGTCCTTGTGGTTGCCTAAATACAACGAGCATTTCGGCCAGTTGGCAGAAGATATCATTAATGCTCTGCTGGCCATATCTCCGGCAACCATCGACAGGATTTTAAAACCTGTCCGTATCCAGTATCAAAAAAGAGGTAAATCAACGACCAAGCCGGGAACGCTCCTGAGAAAGCAAATACCCATTAACACCAATCA
>PLMV01000169.1 GCA_003141615.1 Syntrophaceae bacterium | reverse complement strand
CAGCTGAAGCGGATGAAGCTACACCAAAAAAACGAGCAAGTAAGAAGAAAGAAGAATAATACCAATTCGCTTTCTTTGGCTAACTTTGTTGGCTGCGTCGTCGGCTTCCTCAACGTATATATAATACGCTTCGTCGCCTCCGCCTAGCCGCCTCAATATCATCTTTGATTTAGAAATGGTATATGAATTGCAAAATAGCACAAAAAGTCAAATTGTTAAACCATTGTCATTGGAATCTTCGTCTGCTGTCATTTCGAAGCGAAGCGAGAAATCTTGTTTTTAAGATTGCACGCCATCTGAGAGATGGCTTGCAATGACAACATCCTTTTACAAATTTAACAGCTTCGTAAAGAGTGCCAGATGCAAGGCGCGCGAGTCACGAGGAATGAGGCGTATTTTTGACATACGCCGCAATGACGAGGGATGAAGCGCAACACAGCAGATGGCCTCTTTACGGAGTCGTTACCCCGGAAGGAATGCTATCCCCCAAGTCCCCGGCCCCATGTGCGCGCCGGAAGTCAGTGATAGCGGCTGTAAGATAATTTCTGCGTTTGGGTAGCGTTCCGCCAGCGTCTTTTTAACCGTGCCATTCACCCAATTTTTGTTGTCGGAATATTCCAGCATTATCATCGCATGGGAATCATTTGCGAGCGTTGCGGCAAGCTTTGCCAATGCCATCTTCACCTGATCTTCCTGATTCCTGACCACGCCGACTTTCTTAGCTCCTTCCGGCTGGGGTGATATTACCGGTTTCATTTTTAGCATATCGCCGAATAATGCTCCGGTTTTGGAAAGACGGCCGCCTTCAGCCAGATATTGCAGTTTATCCAGAAATACATATTCCTCACAGGTTCGCACCGCCTTCCTGACAAAGGCAAAAGTGTTTTTCATATCGTTTGTTTCGGCCATAAAACGAGCGGTCGCTAGCGCGATTGTTCCTAATCTGCCCGCTGCCGCGCCGGTGTCAATTACCATCAGCCGGTCTTGCGGATCGTGCTCTTTCTTCCACTGAAGCGCTCCCTGGTAGTTGCCGGTAAATACGGACCCGACACACAGATATAAAACTTTTTCAAATCGCTCCAGGACGCTTTCGTAAAACTGATGCCTTTCATAAACGGAAGCCTGGGAAGTTGATACCTTCACTCCCTTGCTCATCGCGCTGTAGAGTTCTTCGGGACGAAAATAAGTTTCCGGCAGACATTTATCGCCGATGGTCAGGTAGCTGTTCAGGAGTGTGAAACCATATTTTTTCGCGTCCCGATTTGTCACGGAACCGGCGGCGTCGGTCATGATGTGCAATGGTCCGGTGTTGGAATGTTTGAATTCTTCGATTTGAGAAGCCAGGTTGTCATCTTCCCATTTAACCANNTAAAAATCACCTTCGGGAATGATAATAACCTCTTCCTGCGAACTGGTGATTATCTTTAATTCGTCAGGGGAATAATGGGGAGCTTTGAGGACAAAATCAACGCAATAGCCAGATTCCGTGTTTTCCTGAAACGAGGGCGATATCCGCAGACGATTTTTAAATGTTTCCGTGACCGGACGGCAATCATCAGGTATGCCGACGAGCGCGTAAAAGAATCCTTCGAAAAAAATATACATGCCCAGAGCGCCCGCGTCAACAACACCGGCCTCTTTTAACCGAGGCAGTTGTTCATAAGTTTCATGGACTGCTTTTTCCAGATGGCCGATGATATTCCCGGTTTTTTGTCTGTCTGGATTTATTTCCCGCGGCAGAACATCAACAAGAGCGTCAAAGACACTCAGCATTGTGCCTGCCCTAGGATTGTTTACCGTCTGCCACGCTTTTGCTGTTCCTTCTTTGGCGCGGTCCGACAGATCGGGGATACTTTCCACGGCGCAAAAAGCGGAAAAAAATTGTGAGGCGATGTTGCCGGAATTGCCACGCGCCGATAAAAGAAGTTGATGAATAATTTTTTCTTTAGACTGATCAACTCCACGCAGTGGAATAAGACTGATGGAAAGATTTCTTCCGGTGTCTCCATCGGCGACCGGAAACACATTGATGGAATCAAGCAGATCCGCCCAGGCAATAAGACGTTCCAGTCCGGCGATAAAAGATTTTTGTAAAACTTCTTCCATTTCACAAACCAAAAGCGCGGCGAATTTCTTCCGGAATGCTGAATATAGTTTCCATTTCGGGAACTTTTACTGTCACCTGCTCCGTGCGGCCGCGGGTGCAGACTTTGCCGTCTTCCACTTTTCGGATTTCAAAATCAACGATCAATTTTATGTACGCGTCAACAAGTGTCGCCTTGCAGATAATTTCATCACGGTGACGCAAAGGAAGGATATGCTTGGTCGAAGTTTTGATAATGGGAAAGATTAACTGATGCTTTTCATAAAAGGAGTAAAGATCGACGCCGTTATTTTCGAAAAGCGCCGCCCGCGCGATTTCAAAATAGTTCAAATAGTTGGCGTGCCAGACTATTTGCATGGGGTCGAGATCAAAAAACGGCACCCGTATTTTCACTTCAAAACTTTTTTGTTTTTCATTCATTATTTAATTCCAAAAAAATCAGAGTATTTAATTGCCGTGCACATATTTTCAATGTCTTTATCCATTGCCCTGTCTTCCACCACCGGCGCGCTGACAGCCCTGATATTTTTCATGAGCCTGGCCAGAAGCGGCCGCACATTGATATTGTTTCTTATGTCGCAAGCCTGGGCTGCTGCCAGAAGATGAATGGACACAACGCGTTCCGTCAGCGTGCAGATCCGTTCAGCGTCGCGCGCCGCGATTGTTCCCATGCTGACTTTGTCTTGATTATGGGATTCGGTAGAGCGTGAAAATGAAGCCGCCGGCATAGTTGCCTTCAGAGCTTCCGCCGTCAGGGCGGAAGAGGAAATGGACATGGCCTTAAAACCATGATGCAGTCCCATTTTCTTGTTTGTGGTTCTTACCAGATCGCCGGGCAGTCCTCTGTTTAAATTCGGAGTAACCAAAAGCATTATCTGGCGGTCGCACATATCGGCGACTGAAGCCAGCGCGGCTTTCAGACCGTCCATGGCGAAAGCGATATGCCCGCCGTAAAAATTGCCGCCCATAAGAACTTCGCCTGTCGCGGGATCGAAAATGGGATTATCGTTGGAGCTGTTGGCTTCAATCTCCACCCATTTCTTTATCCAGCTCAGGCCGTCATATAAAACACCTACCACCTGCGGAGCGCAGCGCAGCGAGTAAGGATCTTGCAGCGTCTCCAGAGCATCGTCTTCCAATTTACGCGCCGATATCTTGGTCTGTAAAAGAAGAACAACCTGGGCGGCAACAAACGCCTGACCGGGGAATGGTTTTGCTTGGGCGATTACCGGATGATAATGCTGAGCGTTCCCCTTCAGGGCGTGAACGGAAAGCGCCGTAGCGTAAACCGCGGCGGATAAGATTCGCCAGGCTCTCTCGACAGCCAGCGCGGCTATTCCTGTCATCGTAGTTGTGCCGTTAACCATCGCCAGCGGCTCTTTTGGCAAATACCGGTAAGGCTTGATCTCCGCCTTCTTTAAGGCCTTTGCCGCGGGCATTATTTCGCCCCTGTAAATCACTTCACGCTCGCCCATCAGACTGGCTCCGATATAAGACATCGGTGTCAAATCGCCGGACGCGCCAACCGAACCTTCGCAGGGGACAACAGGCGTAATCCCGCAATTAAGGAAATCGGCCAAATGCTCCAGCAGGGCGACGGACACGCCGGAATAACCGCGCGCCAGACAAATAATACGGCACAACATGGCCGCTCTCGTTTCTTCGATGCCGATGGGATCTCCCGTTCCGCAGCCGTGAAAACGGAAAATGTTCACGCCGTTTTTCAGGGCGATATCCAGTGGCATGCGTTTGCCGCATGATTTGCCGTAACCGGTTGTCACACCATAAACGGGAACCCCTTTGCGCATGGATTCCATGAGCATTTTCTGTGTTCGTTCCATCATCTTTACGAACTTGCCGGATTTGCTTATTTGTACGGGTATCCCATATCGCGCTACGGCGATAATATCATCAAAACTGACATTGCTGCCGTCGATAACCACGGCGGCCGTGCTGTTTTTTTTCATTATATCTCCTTTCCTTATACCAATTCTAAATCAAAGCGCTATCTTTGTTGGCATCATCGTCGTCTCCTCCTTGCCGCCTCGATATCATCTCTGATTTAGAATGGTATTATTGGCGGATACGCGTTTTGTACGTGCCGTCCGCCTTTTCTTTATCCATTACTTTTTTCAACATCTTGAACATTTTATAATTTTGCGGTTCTTCCTCATAAAATTTATCCCAGGCATAATAATAAAGCTCCTGTAATTTTTCCGGGGGCAGTAATTTAGGCTGAAAAACAACTTTCCCGCAAGTGTAATTATTCCAGTCATAAGTGAAAATTCTTTTCGCGTTATGCAAATCGTCAAAAGTCCGGGTGTGCGGAAAAGGAGTGAGCACCGTAAATTCCGCCATATCCAGATCAACCTCCAGCAGAAAATCAACCAGCTTTTTTATGTAATCTTCAGTGTGATAATCGAGCCCCAGCAGAATGCTGCCTTCCACAGCAATGCCGTAATCGTGATAACGTTTAATACGATCACGGATGAAATCAGACGAATCGAAAATTGCCTGATACACAAACCACGCGCCGGCCTGAGCGGCCAGATCAAGCACCTTATCATCATCTTCAATGGGATGGCAGCACCACTTCTTTTTCAGCGGAATCATTTCCCGGAACAAATCCATTTCCCATTGTTTGTCCTGCGCCAGCGAATTATCGACGATGAAAAGCCTATTATTGTCGATGCCGGCCATTTCTTCAACTACTTTGTCGAAAGGGCGGGGGCGGAAACTTCTGCCTCCCAGAAAATTAACACAGCAGGGATAACAATTGAACCGGCAGCCGCGCGATGCGTGCACCAGATCGACCATCTGCACGCCGCGGTAATTATACATCTCGCGTTTTAAAATACTGCGCCTTGCTGTCCCGACACTTTCAATGGCCGGGAAATCCTGCATATAGTTATAAACGCTTTGCAGTTTACCGTTTTTAAAANNGTTTCTTCGGCGTGCAGCATTGTGGCGATACCGCCGAACATCACTTTAATCCCTTTTTTGCGGAAGGTATCGGCTATTTCCCAGCCGCGTTTTATTTGAGCGGTCAGCATTACGGAAATGCCGATAAAATCCGACGCCTGATCAAAGTCAATATCCTGTATGTTTTCATCAATAAATTCCACATCCACATAATCAGGCAGCGTGGCGGCAAAAACAACCGGCCCATGCGGCGGCAAGATAAAAGGCGTTTGCCTGTCTAACTTTTCCCATTTCGGATAAATCAATTTAAATTTCATGCTTCTTCTTTCCATCAATTACTTTGTTAATGGATTTTTAAATACTTAGCGCTGTTTACAATATTTTATCGTTTCAGCCAATAAAAAATTATTTTCCTATTTTGGTAATTGCGACAAACTCTTATACCATTTCGATTTCAACGGATAACGCGGCGGCAAGGAAGAGGTTCCGCAGGCGTATATAATAAAAATACGTTGAGGAAGCCGACGACGCTGCCAACAAAGTTAGCCAAAGGAAGCGGAATGGTACTCATTGCTGAAAATCAAATACACATAAGTCCCGCCGAAAGAAATACCGGCGAGAGCAGCGTTATTAATTTCCATCTCTTTTTTTTCTCCGGCAACAAACGCGAGCGGCCGTAAGGGATTTACAAGCCCCACAACAGGCGGCAACATATTTTTTCCCATAGAAAGCGCCAGAGCGCAAGCCCTGATGCCGCCCCCGGAGAAGCTCTCTCCTGTAGCGCCTTTGAGCGAAGTAATTAACGGTTTTTTCTCTGAACCGGCAAATATTTCGGCGTAAGATTCAGCTTCTACGGCATCGAGAATCCTGCCGCCGTTGGCCGCCGCAAAAATAGTTTGTATATCTGTTGTAGCGCTACCCGCGTTTTTTATAGCGCGGCTGAATGTCCGTTTTATGCCGTCTGTATTTTCCGGCCAACCGGTCGGTGTTGTGGGTGATGATCCCATGCCGGTGCCTTTAATTTCGCAATAGGGTTTGCGTCCTCTTGCCATTGCCGATTCCCAGCTCTCCAGACAAATTATTCCGCAACCTTCTCCGGCTATTGTTCCATTGCGATCTCTATCAAAGGGACGGCAAACTTCCTGCCCTCCATTTTGCGGAGAAAGAGCGTGAAATCTTGTCAGAGATTCATAGTAAAATTTGGATAAAATGTCCACCCCGCCGGCGAGAATAAAATCAGCGGTGCCGTGCCTGATTTCCGCTACAGCATAAGCAATCGCTGTTTCGGCGGAAACTGCAAAATGTGTTACAGTTGTATTGACGCCGCGAAATCCCAGTTCAATTGAAGTATGACCCGCAGGGGCATTCATAACGATGTTGGGAACTAATATCGGGTTGACGAAAGAAGGTCCTTCCGTAAGCAGAGTGCCTGCGAACTGGGCGGTTACATCCGTTGCGCCGAAAGCGGTGCCCAGAATAATGCCGACGCGATCACGATTTTCTTGTGTAATCTGAATCCCTGCGTCATCCAGAGCCATGCGCGCGGAAGCCGCCGTCATCAGAGCTATTTTGTCCATCCGCCGCATATTTTTCACGGAAATAAAATCCCGCGGATTGAAATTAGTAACTTCCGCGCCCAGGTGCGAGGGAAAAGAACCGGTGTCAAATGATTTAATTTCCGCAATGGCAGTTTCGCCGGAAAAAAGCTTCCGGCCAAATTCTTCCTTGCCGATTCCCAGAGGGGTCACCATACCGATACCGGTAACAACTACGCGCTTGGCGTTATCTATTCGCTGATTTTTATCCATTGACAGCGCCCCTTTCGGAATATTTGCCGAAAATTACCGTGGTGTTGTTACCTCCGAAGGCGAAGGAATTGGAAAGAACAGTACGCAGATTCGCTTTTCTTGAACCTGCGGTGACATAATCAAGATCGCACTGCGGATCGCTTTCCTGATAATTGATCGTCGGCGGTATAAAATCATGCTGTAATGCCAACACGGAAACAATGCCTTCCAGTGCGCCCGCTGCTCCCAGCGTGTGAGCGTGCATGGACTTGGTGGAACTAACCGGAATGGAATAAGCGCGCTTGCCGAATACTTCCTTGATTGCTTTTGTTTCCATAACATCGTTGATCGGTGTGGCCGTGCCGTGTGCGTTTATATAATCAATATCTTCTAAGGAAAGGCCGCTGTCTTTCAGCGCCGCTTGCATGGAGCGAACAGCGCCGGAAGCCTGTTCATCAGGGGCAGTCATGTGATAAGAGTCGCAGGTAATACCATAACCCAAAACCTCGCCATAAATTTTCGCCCCTCTGATAAGAGCGGTGTCCAGCGGTTCCAGCACCATTATTGCCGCGGCCTCGCCCAATGAAAGCCCGGCGCGGTTTTTATCAAAAGGCCGGCAAGTTTCAGGATCAACGGACTTCAGCGCGTTAAAGGCGGCATAGGTAATCCTGCACATAGGTTCCACGCCGCCGGCAAGCATAATGGAGGCATGGCCGTTAAGTATTAAATCCCGCGCGTAGCCGAGTGCTGTGGCGCTCCCGGAGCAGGCGGTCATAAAAGTTGATTTCGGCCCCGCAAGCCCCAAAGTGGCGGCGATGCGATCAGCGGAAGAGGCGCAAAATAATGCGGAGAGCTTGGAAAACTTCGCGTTCTTACCATTTTTTTTTAATAAATCGCCGTAGAAATTTTCAGCTTCCAAAAGCCCGCCCGCGCCGCCGCCAATGACCACGCCCATCTCTTCTTTTAATTCTTCCGGCAGAGGATAAAGCCCGGCATCGCGTAGAGCCTCCAGAGTCGCGGCAAAAGAAAGCATATCCGCCCGCGACATCCTTTTAATAGAAAAATTTCGGGGAATATAATCACGGGGAATAAAGTTTTTTACTTGGCCGCCCGTTTGACTGCTAAATGCGGCTGTATCAAAAAGTTCAATCGCCCCTATGCCGCAAGCACCAGCCTGCAATGCGACCGCGAAATCCGGAACATTATTGGCAATGGCGTTTAGTGTTCCTAATCCGGTTATTACAATACGTTTTTTCAAATCAAATTCCTGTTAAGAGTTAAAATATTTATAGCTATTCAAATTTGATACTCTCGTCAAAAGTCAATTTTGTCCCGATTTTTTACAGTTTCATCAAATCTTTTAAAACTTAAATTGGCAAGGGTAAAAAGTCAAACAAATATTGCCGGTAGATCAATTTGTTTGGGATTAATTATTCATTGGACTAATAGCAATAAAAAACCGCTATTTCTAATGGTTTTTGTACTTCTTTGAATTTTGTCGGATTGTTTTTTGGTGGAGATGAGGGGGATCGAACCCCTGGCCTCGGCGTTGCGAACGCCGCGCTCTCCCAGCTGAGCTACATCCCCAATATTTCAAATTCCCATAGGGAAAACGTTGGAGAGCATATATTATTGCTTGTCTTAGTGTCAAGAAATTGTTAATATAATTTTTGGATTGGCAAACTCATTGAGTTCTTTCTATATTCACAAATAATTTTTTATAAATGGAAAGCTGGTAAAAAATATCTATGCGGTCATAAATTTTGCACCCGTTAAATTATTTTATTCTTTTCTCGCAAGAAAAATGATAGAAGATAGTTAATTTCCACAGAGGAGAAAAATACATGGCGAAAATTGATGCTTTTTTTCATCTTATGCATGAGCAGGGTGCATCAGATCTTCATCTTGTTTCCGGTCAACAACCTGCTCTTAGAATCCGCGGTGATATTGAGCGGATTAAATATGACGTCCTCACCACTGATGCTTTGAAAGTGCTTCTCTACGAAATCACGCCGGAACATAAAATTAAACTTTTTGAAGAAACGGGCGACGTTGATTTTGCTTATGACGTCCCTTCTCTCGCACGCTATCGCGTCAATTACTTCCAGCAAAAAAACGGTATAGGTGCCGTATTTCGTGAAATACCCAATAAAATTTCAACTTGTGCAGAACTGGGACTCCCTAGCGTGATATCAAAATTAGCTTCTCTCCCGCGCGGTCTTGTGCTGGTTACCGGCCCTACGGGCTGCGGCAAGTCCACAACACTGGCGGCCCTTATTGATGAAGCTAACCGCCTGCGCAAGGACCATGTCATTACAATTGAAGATCCTATTGAATTTGTTCATAAGAGTCAAGGTTGTATCGTTAACCAACGGGAAGTGGGACTCCATACTAAATCTTTTTCTACAGCACTGCGCGGAGCATTGCGTGAAGATCCGGACATTATTCTGGTTGGTGAAATGCGCGATCTCGAAACCATCTCGCTCGCTGTGGAAGCCGCATCCACCGGCCATCTGGTTTTTTCCACTGTCCATACAACCAGTGCAGCAAAAACAGTTGATAGAATAATTGAAGTTTTCCCGGCATCCGAACAGTTACAAATCCGATCTACACTAGCCGATGGTTTACGCGCGGTTATTTCACAGGTTCTGTTCAGGAGAATTGACATCAAAAGCCGCT
>PLMV01000149.1 GCA_003141615.1 Syntrophaceae bacterium | reverse complement strand
CTGCTGTGATTAGTTATCCTTTCCAATTTCCGGTAAGATTGTTCTTTCATGCATACCGACCATCCTTGAGGTACTAAAATCCCGAATTTATACGGCTAAACGTTTTCTGCCTTTAGCTCTTCTGCGGCTTAAAACTTGCCTTCCGGATTTAGACGCCATCCGGACAAGAAAGCCGTGGGTCCTCTTTCTTTTGGTATTTGTTTTATTGGTCAAAGTCTTTTTCATAGTTAATCCTCTAAAAGTAATAAGGTAATTTTTAAATCATAGTAGTATTTATTTGTCAAGATTAAATTGGTGAACAGGGTAATTTTGAAGGTTAACTTGTCTGCGGGTGATAACTAAAGCAAAGATTGCCACAAAAGGGAAACATATCACCACACTCCTTAATTTTAGGTTAGGAAAATATTAGAAATTAAAAAGCCTATTTTATTATTTACAATGAAGATGTCTTGAAAGAAAAATCAATCAAGTGTAGACTTGAAACTCAGGCCGGAGAAGATCAGATGATCGTCGGCAGAATTTATCTGCCGGAGGAAAGTCCGAGCTCCACAGGGCAGGATGGTCGCTAACGGCGACTGGAGGCGACTCTAAGGAAAGTGCCACAGAAAATATACCGCCTGGCGCATGCGTCAGGTAAGGGTGAAAAGGCGAGGTAAGAGCTCACCGCTTCCCTGGCGACAGGAAAGGCATGGTAAACCCCATCCGGAGCAAGACCAAATAGGAGAACGTTTAAGGGCGGCCCGCCTGATGTTCTCGGGTAGTGTCGCTAGAGGCAGCAGGCAACTGCTGTCCCAGATGAATGATCATCACCGCACGTAGGGTAACCGAAACGCGGGACAGGACTCGGCTTACGATCTTCTCCATGGCCTGTTTTTCTAATTAATACCTTAGCTATCGTATATTAATAAGGTTGGTTTAATTGGCATAATACCAAGTAAGCTTTCAAAAATTCATATTTAAATTTTTGAAAGCAACGTGGTATAAGAGAACAATTTTAATGTCTCCACCGCAAGAGGAAATGTTTGTATATAACAATGGCTACATCTTCTTACTTTGATCCTTTGCCTCCTTATAAATCCTCCACATGCAGAGACCGATTGCCAGAAAGAAAGAACACAGCATGAAATTAGGTGTAGTTCCCAGAATTTCATCCACAAGGTAACCGATATAAAGGAACAGGAACGAGGACCCCACCATCGCAAATCCCCACGCCGATAACATAAAAATACCGCTGAACTTGTTGAACTGTTCGCGTTTTACCTTTGGTTTTTTTCCTATCAGGTAACCCTTCATTTCACTCAATCCACATCAAAATATGAACATGAAAACGCGTTTAACAAAATTTTTATACCCAGCTAGCTATTAAACAGGCGTCATTTATTCTACTTGAATAAGATTTATTAATTTTTTTACCAGATCCATTCCGGGAGCTGTAAAGAGGGCAACTAATATGACAAAGAGAATGACTATGATGATCAATTCGCGGTTGCGTATTTTTTTATATTTTCTTTTTATTATGCAAAGAATAATGCCGCCTATAATCAACGCGATCAGATGCGGAAGATAGTTCATTTTTGCCCTCCTTTTTTTCTAATAAAATACAATTAATGGGATACAAACTTTTGTAATTTACATGTAAATAAGTATAAAAAGTATTATATATCGTATTTGATTAAAGTCCATTTTATTTTAAAAATAATAATAACGGAAATCACGGGTATGAACACCAAAGCAAGCTTTGGTATATTATCAATCCGCTTCATAGTCCCACTTAGCTTCGCACGTGGGGTTATCCCATTTCGCTTCGCTCCAGGGATTGTTCGACTAGCCAATCTGACTGCGCTTTGGCTTGTCACATTGGAGTCTCATATTTAGTCCAATTTAGCTTTGCACGAGGGGTTATCCCATTTCGCTTCGCTCCAGGGATTGTTCGACTAGCCAATCTGTCTACGCTTCGCTTGTCACATTGGAGTCTCACAAAAAAAAAGGGCCGAATCGAAATTCGGCCTTTTGGTTAATTGATTAAATTAAGTTTAATTATTTATCATCATCATCATCGTCGTCGTCAAATGATGAACCTTCTGAACCTTTTGGGATTTCCGCCTGCAATGAACGGCTGATTCCACGAACCAATAACAGCATAATGAAGAACAGAATAATCATGGAAGCGATAAGAATAAATATGATTGTCGCAGTCCATGCTTTTGATTCCTTTTCAATATTTTTCGATACCTTTAGTGCCGCTTCGTTATATTTCTCAACTTCCAGTCCCAGGCCTATCCAGCCAAAACCGGTAGGTGCAGGAAGGTTTGACGCATAAAACTTGATCGGCGCATAGGCGACGAACTTGCTGTATCCACCAAATTTGTACATTAAAACTCCTGATTTTCCTTGTACAGCTTCTTTCGCGATAGTAAATAAATTGGGATCCATAAAACCCAACTGGAAGAGGTTCAACGCTTCTGCGCCTTTCTTTGCCAGTTCTGTTGCGTTCTGAGCCGTAACAGTTGGAACAATTGTTCCGTCAGGGTTGAGTCCAACAACATGAAAATCACTAGGATGGGAAATGACAAAACCGCGATGGTCGACCATATAAGCGTAATTACCGCCAGAACTCTGTGTTTCAAATACTTTTTCCGACTGCGTAGGAACAAGGTGATGGGTAAACTCGGCCAGATGACGATAATCCAAGGCCAGCGTAATTACACCCGCGAAGCCATCTTTATTGAATACCGGTGTCGCAAAACGGACGATTCCGGAAAATCTTTGTCCCTTTTCAAACGCTGCCTTATCGACATAGAACCCTGTTACCGGGGAAACATAAACTTCGCCTTTATTCAGATTTTTTGTCTTAGCAAAATAATCTTCAGTTTTATATGTTGTATTGGCCGGATTGCTGACATTAACCAGTTTTTTCGCCGGCATCGCCTGACCGTCAACGACTTTAATTTGTTCGTTGCCGTTTTTGTCAATCAGAGCCATTTCTTTGTACAGCGGGATCAATACCTGCTGTATTTTACCGTCACGTTTGGCCCAGACCGGTTTTTTATTTTCAGAAATAAACTGTTTGTATACAGCTTCTGTTGAGGGAATGATTGTTGCGACTTGTAAATCTTTATTGCTTTCCATGAGGAAACTGGCAACTTCGTTTGCTGCATTGACGGCTCTAGCTCTTATATCTTCCTGAGATTTTTGGTCTATAGCAGATATTGTACTCTGCTTTATGGTAACCCCCAGCTTAAACATGCCGTTGGCAATTAAGAAAGCCATTAATGATAAGGGGATTACGATAAGCAGGAAGAACACGCCTCCTATATTAAAAAACTGCTTACCTTTATTAGTTTTTGACATTACTGTTTCCCCCTAACCTTTGTTAATTTTGTAGTTAACTTGTTTTAAATATTAACCCAAAAAATAACGCATGTAAGGGTTAGCATAGAGAAGAACCAGAGAAACGACCAACGCGTAAATCGCGATGGATTCAGCCATGGCCATACCGACCAGCATGGTCATCATGATTTTTCCCTGAACGCCTGGATTTCTTCCCACCGCGGAGCATGCTCCACTGGCTGCTGTTCCAATACCCAAACCTGCGCCGACGGCACCCACGCCAATAGCGATACCTGCGGCAATCATTGCTCCCACGGCAAAAACAGCTTTGGAGTAAAGATCACCTGTCGGGATAGCTTCCGCGGCAAAAACAACCGGGCTCGCTACTAGCAGAACTGCAACGGATGTTAATGCTGTTAAAATTCTTTTACCAAATTTGTGTGACATTGTTTGTCTCCTTTTCTAATAAATTGTTTATTATTACTTCCTGTTTCCATAACATAAATGGATAGCTATGGGAAAGAGAAATAATTTAAACTTTAGTCTGCCTAGGCTTATTGCATGACTTATGCCATGGCTTTAGTATGTAAAAATTATTTCTAAATATTTCATTTAAAGAGCGCGGCTATGAAAAAAATGTCGATCTAATTTATTGAGATTTCTTCACTTCACAATACAATAAAAATAAAAAAATTTCATATAAAAAAATATCTGCAAGTTATTTTCATAAACTGAAGACCATGACAATTTGAAGCCGGATTTAATGTTTTGTTAAATGGGTTACTATAAAACATTCAAATTATGCGCCAGATTGGTTTGCCTCCTCGTCCATTTTGTGTGTTTGCGACATCTTTCTTCAATTAGCACGGATAGTATCTTTATTATATTTTTATTGAAATTTTCCGCTAAGACCGTTAGTATCATAAAAATCGGTTTTATTAAAATAAAACACTATAAGAAGCTTTTATTAAAGGATGATCATGCAGGAGCTTTTGACGGCAGTTACTTACCCCATCGTATGGCTTATTTGTTCTTATATTTTAAAAATTGAAAGCGGTTTGGCAAAGCTTTTAATTTCACTTACGGCGGCAATCCTTGTTTATGTCTTGATAGGCATTAAGCTCTCCCAAAAAGAAAATAAAAAGGATAAAGAAGATTAGGTGACTTTATTCAGTAAAATTAATAAACTCTACCATAAGGCTATAAAAGTACGCATCTGGTTAGCCAGTATAGCGGTGATCATCCTGATTCTACTTTTAGCTTTGACAGTGAACAGCGCCAGAGAAAAGGATATGGTTGATCTGTTCAGTCGGCAGCAGCTTGCCAATGTACAAAATACTGCGACAAGAATGGCCGATATTTTTTTGCAGGTCGGGAAAAATGTTGCTTTATTTTCTCATTTTGATCCTCAGCTAAAAATATCTTCCGAAGAAATTGATAGTTATTACAAAATATTGTCTTCCGGCTGGGAAAGCACTTTTAATACAGTTGTCCTGTTTGATGCCGCAGGCAAGATAAAGAGCATTTACCCGCGGAATACCTATCCGGCAATAAATTTGTCTGATCACTTTAAGATTATCCAGAAAGAACAAAAACAATATTTAGGTCTGGCTTTACCGGAACGATCACGTGCCGTCAGTTTAAAACAAAAAATGGATCGGTATCTGGTGGTCGGCTGCCCTCTGAGGCGCCAGGACGGCAAATTCGCCGGAGCATGGATAGTCTCCTTTTCTCTTTCGGCAGTTGTGGATAAATATGAAAAAAAAACCAGAAATAATGAATTGGGAGACCTCTGGTTAATAGATGAAAAACAACAGATAATTATTCATCCCGATTCAGCATTTATCGGAAAAAACATAAAAGATCTATTGATCAACGGTAAGGGAGCGCAAATTGATTTTTCATCAGCTAAGGGTGATTACTTTGAAGCAGTGGTGCGCCAGAGTGATAAAAAACAGCAGCGCAGTGTAGTCGCTTTTTATCCGTTGCAGGCGGGAGATAAAAAATGGGTTCTTTTCGTTGTTGCTCCGTACAGTCAGGTAATTTCACCCGTTCGTAAAACTTTTGTTTATACGATTTTCATTTCATTATTGCTCATTGGGGTAGTTATAATTGCCGGCATGTCTTTTGCCTATAAAGAGGGTAAAAGACTGCGCATCAAGGAAGAGCAAAAAAGATTACAGGAACGGGAAACCTGGCAGGAAAAGCTTTTACGGGAGAAGAAAACTATAGACGGTATTATTGAAGGTTCACCAATTCCCAGCTTTGTCATCAACAATGAACATAAGGTAATATTATGGAATCGAGCCTGTATGGAGCTTACCGGTTATTCTACTGAAGATATGGTTGGCACTGATAAACATTACGTTCCTTTTTATTCAGTCAAAAGGCCGCTTATTGCGGATTTAATTATCGACAACGAGATGGAAGATTTGAATAAATATTATGGTACGAAGAAAGTAAAAAAAACGGACAAAGTATTAGGCGCCTATGAAGCAACTGATTATTTTGAAAATCTTGGCGGCCGCAGCCGGGTTTTGTATTTTTTGGCAGCTCCTATTTATGATGAAAAAGGGGAAATTATAGCGGCAATTGAAACACTGCAGGATGTTTCGCGCGAACGGGAAATGACTAAAAGTTTAAGTGAGTATGCCGAAACATTGCAAAATGAATTGATCGAAAATATTGAACTGCGGCGGCAGATTGAAGACCTCTACAACTATTTGCAGTCGATAATAAACAGTTTGCCGGATAAAATTTATGAGATAGATGAAAACGGCATCATCAACTATATGAGCCTAGGTTTGAGAAAAGGAGGGGGAATTCATAACCGTGAGTTCAAAGGGAAACACTTTTTGGATTTTGTTACGCCCGGATACGAAGACTTCGTTTTGTCCAAATGGGAAGCTGCAAAAAAAGGTGTTTATGACCCGTATGAAATTGAAGCAAAAGATAATGATGGCCGCAAGCATAATCTTCTGATTACCACCTCTCCTGTAATGGGAACTAATCATTATATACTGGTTCAACGTGATATAACGGAATTTAAAAATCTGGAGAAACAACTTTACGACAGTCAGAAACTGGCGGCTTTGGGTCAGCTTTCGGCGGGAATAGCTCATGAAATACGCAATCCTCTTTCTTCGATCAAAATGAGTTTGCAGATATTGACAAAACGCATAAACCCTGAAGGAAACGATTTGAAGAGATTCAAGATCGCGGAAAAAGAAGTGGACCATCTGGAAATGCTGGTTAATAACATTTTAGCTTTTGCTAAACCGGTGGAGCCGAAGAAAGCACCGGCAGACTTGTCCAAAGTTTTGGAACAGGCTATAGCCTTGGCGGAAAAAGGTATTACCGATAAAAAAATTGATGTGCAAACGGAATTTGCCGACATTCCTCCCGTGGCGGTGGACGCGGCGATGATGGCTGACGCATTTTTAAATGTTATCCGCAACGCCGTGGAAGCGTCGAAGGAGTATGGCAAAATAAAAGTTTCGCTGCGCTATGCTTATGAAACTAATCAGTCAGTTGTTGTGGAGATTAAGGATGATGGAGGCGGAATTGATGCGGAAGATATGCCGCACATATTTAATCCTTTCTTTACGCGAAAAAATTATGGTACCGGTTTGGGACTTTCTCTGGTAAAGAAAATAATTGATATTCATCAGGGAATGATTGATATTTTCAGCAAAAAGAATGAGGGGACGAAGGTGCTTATTGTTTTGCCGCTGGGAACAGAAAGCGCCCGTTCATCCATTACAAATAACGAATAAGGTAACTATATTATGCCGAGTATTCTTGTTATTGATGATGATGCTTCTATTGCGGAAACACTGGATCTGTATCTAACTGAAGAAGGTTATAAAGTTCGCACCGCGCTGACCGGCACGGAAGGTTTGAATAAGTATGTGCAGGAACAATCGGATGTTGTCATTCTTGATATCCGCCTGCCGGATATTAGCGGATTCACCGTTCTGGAAGATCTCAAAGAAGAAAATGAAAACATCAAGGTCATCATGATCACCGCTTTTCACGATATGGAAACAACCATTAACGCGATGAAAAGCGGCGCTTTCGATTATATTCATAAACCGGTCAATGTTGATGAACTGGATCTGGCGATTAAGAAAGCCTTGAAATCTCTGGAAATGGAAAAAAAGATTGA
>PLMV01000025.1 GCA_003141615.1 Syntrophaceae bacterium | reverse complement strand
ATCCACAGCAGACCGGGCAATAATGGGGTTGACAAAAAAACATTCTTGTTATATCCGACGAAGCCAATCCAGTATCGGGCGGTGTAGCTCAGCCGGTTAGAGCATACGGCTCATATCCGTAGTGTCCGGGGTTCGATTCCCTGCACCGCCACCATGATTACAAGGACTTAGGAACTCCTCTGAGTCCTTTTTTATTTCCGTGCCATTTTCCGTGCCATAAATGTCATCCAAAACGCTTACCGCCTTCATTCTCTTTTCCTTTAATGAATATAGATATTTCGTGGTGGTTTTCAGGTTCGTATGTCCTAAAAGATCACTGACCGTCTGCACGTCTGGCCTATTATTTTCACTACCCATGGCTATTGTCGATGCAAAAACATCCCTTAAATCTTTTGCAGTGATTTTAATCCCTGTTTTTATTTTTATCTTTTTGAATATTTTATCCCGTCTCAATATCCTTTTACCGTCACTGTGATGGAATATAAAAGGTGAATCGGTCTTATAAGCCTCTAACCCTTTTAAAGTCGCGTAAAGGCCATCACATATGTCTAATTGCCTTAAAGACCCTTCCGTTTTAGTGCCTCTAATTATGATCTCTCTGTTTTCATAATTTACGTCATCCCATTTTGTAGAAAGCGCCTCTGTTAGCCTTTTTCCAGTGAAAAGTAAAAACCTGAAGAACAAAAGCTCTTCCTTCTCTAATGCCGATTCAGCCTTTCTTATTTCTTCAGGAGTAAAACCACGCTTTATGATCCTTTGCGGCCTGATTCTTCTTCTAGAAACTTTCTTCATAGGATTCACGTCTATTATTTCTTCTTTTACTGCCCAGTTTAATAATGCATTCAAATCCGTCACATAATGATGGATCGTATTCTTTGATATATCCCTCTTAAATTGCGCATCAATGAACGCTTCAATGTCCTTATGAGTAATGTCTTTAAGCCTCTTGTCCGCTGAAAAGAACGGCAAGATAAAGCTTTTAAAATTGGAAACCAGTCCACGGAGCCTATTTTTTGATTTACCGATCCTTGCAGAATATTCCAAAAACCCGTTCACCGCTTCAACACACGCCATATTAGAACCGGAAGCAGCCATTGAGATTTCCCTCCTTAGTTTACCCTGGAGATCCTCCCCTGCCTTTTGGGCGTCATCCCTGGTATTCCATCCGGATTGCCTGTATCTTTTTCCATGAATGCATATCTGATAGCCCCACTTTCCGGTATCTTTCCTTTTTTTGATTTGCATCGAGATTAACCTCCTCCATTCCTGAATTGATATAATCTATAAAATCTGTTTTCTTAAAGCGGATCATGCACCGGCCGTTCCCTACCCTCGTTCTTTTAAGACTACGCAATCCGTAAACCGTTTGCGGTTTAAGTGTCAAAATTTCCGCAACCTGATCTACTGTCAAAAGGTCGGGGTATTTATCCAAGAAATTCATCGCTACAATTCTTGCATTTGTCTATTTCCATTTGAAATCAGATTCCGGATATAGATCTGGATAAGAAAATTCCATCGGTTCTTTTATATGCGCCTCTTTTTCCATTTTCCTCAGATGTTTTTTCGCTAATTCAAAATAATTCTTTCTCATTCCGAAATACCCATATTGTGCCTCGCTGTCTCCAGGCCGTGATGCGTGTTCATCAGAATTCATTGTCATCGGAAGTTCCTTCTCAAGCATTTCCAAAGCTGAAATCAGCAGATCACCGATAATATCGGTCTTTGTCCTTCTCGGATATAAATCCATAAGTGCCGAAATCTTGGCTGAAACCAGTATTGGCACACGGATTGATATCTGCTTTGGTGTAAGCCTCGGCGGTTCTGGTGCCCCCCATATTGTAAGCAAATCTTTTGTTTTCATATTCCTCTCCTTTCTCAAAAAATATATGTTCCGATAAGTAAGTTTCTTGTCTTTTAGTTGAATGTCAAATGAATGTCAAGCATTATTTTAGTAAATATTTCACATAATTTATATAATGCCTAACATATTATAATAATTGTTAAATCACTTAATATGCATTCTTACGCTCAGTCTAATTCCATCAGAATATCGCCATTCTTTCTTTCTTCCTGTAGTCAGTAAAACGCTAAGCTCAACGAAAATTCATGATTTCGATTTGTTATTGTTAATGTTGTTTCCACGATAATTATGATATTGATGGCATGTTTTTAGAGGGGCTGAAGTCAACGGATGCATGGTTGATGTATCGTTACCCTGTCGGGAAACCAGGTGGCACATGAATAAAATCTTCTGTAATCCGAATGTGGTGCAGCTAGGGGAAGGAAATTCAATATCGAAAATCCTCGGTGAGGCGCGAGAATGAACAAAGCGGCTTTAGAAAAATTGTTTAAATCACAGAAGGAATTTTTTTGGTCAGGCAAAACCCGGGACATTGACTTTCGCATTGAATCGCTGACGAAGCTCAAAGATATCGTCCAAGCTTACGAGCAGGAAATACTGGATGCTGTCTATAAGGATCTGCATAAAGATGCTATTGACGGATATGCTACGGAGATTGCAGGATTTTATGCTGAAGCAAATTATGCCATAAAGAATGTTCACTTTTGGGCCAAAATCGAATCCGTCGAAACGCCGGTTTACATGCTGCCTTCGAAGAGTTATCTGCAGAAAGAACCTTACGGTGTAACGCTGATCATTTCTCCCTGGAATTATCCTTTTCAGCTTCTAATGCTGCCCCTGGTCGGTGCCATGGCCGCCGGAAATACAGCCATTCTCAAGCCATCGGAAATATCTTTCAATACTTCCGCAGTGCTGGAAAAAATCATTAATGACACTTTCCCTCAGGAATATTTGCATGTTGTTCAGGGCGCTGCGGAGGAGGCACAGGCACTTCTGGAATTACCTGTCGATTATATTTTCTTTACCGGCAGTGTCCCGGTGGGCAAGATCGTGATGGCTGCTGCTGCCAAGAATCTAACCCCTCTTACCCTGGAGCTCGGTGGTAAAAGCCCGGCGATCGTTCATAAAGATGCAGATTTGGCCACTGCTGCGCATCGCATTGGTTGGGGAAAATTCCTCAATGCTGGTCAAACCTGTATAGCGCCGGATTATGTGCTAGTGCATGAGTCAAAAAAAGACGCCTTTGTTGAAAAATTGAAAAAAGTAATCCATGAATTTTATGGTGATGATGCCTCCCGTCACAAGCGTTATTGTCGAATTATCAATGACCAGCATTTTCAACGGCTGATTGGACTGCTGGACTCAAAAAAAATAATTTACGGCGGCAGAAGCAATCCGGAAGATCATTATATTGAACCGACGATCCTGTCACCTGTGGACTGGGATGATCCTATCATGCAGGACGAGATTTTTGGGCCGATCCTACCCATTCTTCCCTATTCCGACCTTGACTATATTATCCGCAAAATCAATGAGCGCCAAAAACCTTTGTCACTGTATTTATTTTCCGAGAATGAATCGGCAGAGAAGCGGATAACCGAAGAAATTGCATTCGGCGGCGGAGCCATCAACAATACGATCATGCATATTGTCTCCCATTTTTTGCCTTTCGGTGGTGTAGGCTCCAGCGGAATGGGTAAATATCATGGCAAATACAGTTTTGAGACCTTTTCTCATTTTAAAAGCATTCTCAAAAGCTCAAGCATCGCCGATCCGGTGGGATTTGCCGAACCCAACAAAGGTTTGGTCATGAGTATGATGAATAAATTTATAAGATAGTGTGTGCATTGCGCGTAGCAGATGAGATTATGACGATCTTTTTTTCAAGTCCGTGCAATCGAATGCATTATCTGCCTAAGTTGAGAGGTGTTTCCTGAAAGATCACATTCAGCAATTTTGACTAATAACCTTACTTTCAAGTCGTAATCCGCGGTCATTATTTCATTGACACACAAGGCGGTCCATCGTAAAATTCAACAATACTAAAGCGCGTTTTTAGTCCATGTCAGTTTCACAACACCGAACCACCACACCGCACTGAAAGGAGCGTCCGATGAAAAAGGTTATTGCCCTGCTGTCCGTTGCAATCTTTACAATTGCTATCTTTGCCTTTGCTGCCGAAGACACCAAGCCGGAACTGCGCCCTGCCCAGAAGGTGATGCAGGCTCGCGTAGCCTGGCTGGCCGCAATAAACAAAAACCTTGAAGCCAAAAAGTTTAAGGCCATTGTCAAGCATGCCAAAGAACTGGCTGCCCAGACCCAGAAAACTGGCGAAAACATTCCCAACCCCCTCGGTAAGGAGATTACCCTGGCCATTTCATCGTTTGCCAAGGATATCTCCGTTGCCGCTGCCAAGAAGGATGGCGACACCATTAAAGTCAAGCTGGGAGAGATCAAGGGCAAGTGCGCTGAGTGCCACACCAAGATCCGCGACAAGAAATAGTCTGATGAGCCGGCATTAGAAACGGTAACGGCCGGAATCGCTATAGGCCGTTTGTTGTTTGCCTCCTTCCTTCTGTTCCGTGCATTACTTGCTCATACAGGCAGGTTATTATCGATGAAGTTCAGAATGACAGAGGGAATCATCTGTCAGGCAAGTCATTATTTTCATTCGGGACAACAAGGACGCCACGCTATGCCATAGATTTAAATACTCAGACAGGTGCAATCGTCAACATTGTGGCTGTTGAGAAAGCAACCGCCTGGGCAAATGTGCCAACACCACGCATGTAAGAAATAAGAATCCTCGATTTTAATTACCAACAAGACCCAAACCATGATAGAAAAACTTCTTCCTAATACACATCATGCAGAAGAAACATTTCGTAGGTCTATAGTAAAAACAATTAGTTACAGAGTGGCTATTTTAGTTCTCGATTTTACCGTAATTTACCTATTCACTGGACAAATAAAGGTAGCAGTGGGTTTTATGATTGTGAGTAATATCTACACTACAGTTGGTTATTTTTTTCACGAAAGAATTTGGGATAAAATAAAGTG
>PLMV01000129.1 GCA_003141615.1 Syntrophaceae bacterium | reverse complement strand
AAAAGAATGCCGTGAAAATTCTTAATTCCCTCAATTTTTATGTTTGTTTTAATATTTACTTTGGAGTTCTTATATTTCACAAAATCCTGATCGCGCGATATCGGCCGGTCAATACCGGGGGAAGAAATCTCCAGAGTGTAAGCGCCTTTAATCACTTCACGGATATCGAAAATATCACCTAATTGATTGCTTATATTCGCACAATCATCAAGTGTAACTCCATTTTCTTTATCCAGGAAAAGCCGGATGATCCAACGTGTATGCATTTTTACACATTCAACATGGACCAACTCCATTCCTTCAGACACGATAACCGGCTCGGCCAACTGCCTGATTTTTTCTTTTACATCATCATCCATAATTGCTCAGAAAATAAAAAAGTGGGCATGGGCCCACTCATCAATACAATCAAATCGATGGTCTGGTAATCAGCTATCACAGCACAGCAGGCAAAGCAAGTATTATTTCTGCGGTCTGAAATCTGCTAAGTAGTTAATCACGGGTATAATTCTACTAACGAATTTCAGCATGTGACCTCGTGTGACCTTCAGGTTATCAGGTTATGCACTTCGTTTCTGAAACTTCTCATGATCCCGCATGCTGGGGATATCCCTATGTGCTTCGCACAAGGGATAGTTCGTCCAACAAATTTTAGCGCGCTCCGCTTCTGAGAAAATAAAAGGTGTCATTAATCCCGCTACGCTGCGCTTGTGGGATAATTCGTCCATCAAGTTTCAGCTCGCTTCGTTTCTGAAACTTAGGACTCATTAAAATGGAGCGGGCGACCGGGCTCGAACCGGCGACGTCCAGCTTGGGAAGCTAAAAACTAACCTTTTATCTAATTTTACTTCTTCATACCTAAAATTACGTAAACCGCGCAAATTCAATACTATCAAGGCTTACAAGATTTACCTTGACTTACTTTGAATAATTCTTATATTGAAAGTAAATGTAGGGGATAGTGTAGGGGAAAGTTACTTTCAGCTTAACATGACAAGGGGGAATAAAAAAATGCCAAAGCAAGACCGTTTAAAGACGAAATATCCGGGTGTCTATTACATAGACAAAGGGAAAGAAAAAGTTTTCTATATAATCTATTATCTCAACGGCAAAAAGGTTGAAGAAAAAGTCGGAAAACAATTTGCGGACGATATGACGGCGGCAAAGGCGGCGGGTATCCGCGCCGAACGTTCAAAGGGAAAAGAACCTTCTAATAAAGACCGGCGGGAACAAAGAAAGGCCGCGAAAGAAGCAGAGGCTGGGAAAATGACTTTATCCCGGTTATGGGATGAATACAAAGAGAACAAACCAAATTCTAAATCGCTGGGGACAGACAGCACAAATTTTGAAAAACACCTAAAGCCGGATTTTGGCGAAAAAGAACCCCATGAGATTATAAGGCTTGACGTTGATCGTTTGCGCGTGAGTTTGTCGAAGAAATTGAAACCGCAAACAGTCAAGCACGTTTTAGGATTGTTAAAGCGAATAGTTCATTTTGGCGAGGCGCGGCAATTATGCCGGAATCTAAACTTTAAGATTGAACCCGTCAAAGTGGACAATCAGAAAACAGAAGATTTAACCCCGGAACAGTTAAAGAGCTTATTAGCAGCCATTGACAATTCAACGGACATACAGGCGGCAGATATGATGAGGCTTGCTTTATTTACTGGTATGCGCCGGGGGGAAATGTTCAAGCTGAAATGGAATGACGTTGATAATCAGCGCGGTTTTATTTCAATAAGGAATCCCAAAGGCGGCGTAAGTCAGAAAATCCCATTGAACGAACAGGCGCGAAAAGTATTAGAAAGTCACCCGCGAAAATCTGAATATGTTTTTGTAACTCACAAGGGGAATGCTTTTGTTGATATAGGGCGGCGCGTCAATCCGATAAAAGAGGCCGCGGGAATCCCGGCGGACTTTCGCGCCTTGCATGGTTTACGGCACTCATTCGCTTCAATGCTTGCGTCTTCCGGCAAAGTTGATTTATATACAATACAAAAGCTATTAACGCATAAATCCCCGGTCATGACTCAAAGGTATGCGCATTTAAGAGATGAGACTTTGAAGAACGCTTCAACATTGGCCGGGCAGATTATAGACGCGGCAACAAATAAAAACGTGATTAAAATACACAAAGTTGAAGAAAAGGCATAATGATAATTGAGAAAACAAACTTACTCAATCCATTAAGCCGCCCTATTTTTACAAGCTTCGGCAATCCATGCGTTAATGCTTTTATGTTCACGTTTGGCGGCACCGGCTATTTTGCTATGAAGTTCCGGGCTGACACGGACAACAAAACGGCCAGTAAAGGGCTTTTCGGGTGTTTCGTTTCTCTTGGCACAAGTATCAAGATAAAAGTCAACGGCTTCTTTAAAAGCTTCTTTGACTTTCTTCACAGAATCACCGTGAAAAGTTATGATATGGCGAATCCCGGAAACCCGGCCAATGAGACATTCGTCTTCTTCACTGTATTCAATCTTTGCAGTATAGCCTTCATATGTTATTGGTTTGTTCATGGCTTTACCTCTAATTGTTCAAGAAATTCACGCGCCGCCCTTACTTGGTACGGCTTGGCTTCTTTTCCAGGGTGTGGCCGGTGGAAATCGGCGCGTAAATCGCCTTTTCTAAAACCGACACGCGAACCCCTGCCTTCTATCAATTCGCACCCTAGCGCAATAAACAAGGCTTCGATCTTTCGCCATTCCAAATTCCGGGGGACGGGTTCGGAAAATATCGCGGCCAGTGTCTTGCGTTGAGTGCTGTTCATAGTTGTAATGATACTAAATTATAGTATCATTGTCAATAGTGAGGTGAAAAATTAAAGAATAGAATAAAAGCCGGGGATAGGCAGGCCAGCCGATAAGCGGAAAAACCCCTTTCCGTTTCCCCGGCTAAACAAAGGGGTGCTTTTGAGGGGAAAAGCAATGAGAATTCCGACAAGAGAGGATCAAAAACGATTTAACTACCAAGATAAGGAAAAATTAAAAGTCATTAAAAAATATGCTAAACAAGAATTGACTGCAATTAATAAATATTTACAGGCCCCGTATTATGAAGGACGGGCAAGGTTTCTGAAATTTGTCCTAGAATCAAAAAGTTTTGCCGGATTACCTATTCAATCATTTCCAAAAGAAGCAATCCAAGAAATTCGCCGCCTACCATTTATGGAAGATACGATAGTTCCTGCCGTTTATGAGGACAAAGAATGGGCGCGATTTCAATATAAAAAGATAGTGGAAAGTAAAATGATTAGCCAGAGTCAGGGACGGCGTGGAGGGATAAAAAGTGGTGTTCCAAAAAAAGAAAAAGCAATGAAAAAAATAGAAGCGTGGCAACAAAAAGCCAATGCTATATGGGCGAAAAAACCTTCCCTGTCAAAAAGAAACGTGGCGATGCTTGTGGCAAAAAGCCTCGGTGGAAAGCCGGAATATATAAGGCAAAAATTAATTAAACCCACCTGTGCTAGTTGAAGTTATACCCCCCTACAACTTCAAAATATTCAATAAATACACATACTTACCTTGACATTTCAAAAATAATACTTAAAATACAAGTGCGTCACGTAGCTTACGAATATTTTATTTTCGTAACCAATAATAACTTTTGGAGGGTAACAAAATGTCAGAAAATCAAATGTTAGAAAAACCTTATCTCAATGAAAAAGAAGTTAGTGCGATCACCGGGCGGGCAATTTCAACATTACGCAATGAGAGATTTTTGCGCCGGGGATTACCTTATTTAAAAATCGGGGGAAGAAGTATTCGTTACCGTTCGCAAGATGTAATCGCCTATATGGAGTCACGGTTAATTATTTTTGATGAGGCAACAAGCAATGAGTGAAATTAAAATTATAAAATTCATTGCACCTAAAACCATTTCCATAAACGGACATTCCGCACCGTGCGAATGTACCGATATGGTAACTTGTCCTTATTGCGTACAGGCAAGTCTTATCGGTTTTGAAAAAAAACTAGAAGGCAATGATGAGAGAAAAAAGAAAATTGTTTCTCACATCAAAAAGAACGGCATAAGAAAAACCGCAAAGGAAATTGATGCCCAACCAAGCACAGTTCAATATTGGTTTAGAACGGAAAATTTCCCTCAATGGGTGCTTAATAAATACGCGGAAGTGTACGAACAACATCCTAACCTACGCACCCCTTGATTTTCGTACACTAGAGTATCTGATATTATTTAGTTTTTTAGGGCGAAAAATGAGGGGTTCGGATACGGAAAAAGAAATATGGAAATACCAAAAAAATACAAGATTAAAAATAAAATCTGGATTGAAGATGAGATGTTTTATTCTGAAGCTTTTAGTTGCTTAACTGCATCGGAAATCAAAACGCTTATGCGTTGCCTTCAGAAACGAAAATGGGAAACAGGCAGAAAGAGAAAAATTATTTATACCGATGACGGATTTGTTTTCCCATACGCTGAAGCGGCGGCATTAAGTATTGCTAAAAATACACAGTATTGGAAGAACATCAACAAGCTAATTGGAGTTGGTTTTCTTGATCTTTTGTATCAAGGCGGCTGGTATCAAAAGCATGAACGTGAAAAGGATTATTCCGTTTATAAAAATTCTGAACGCTGGCGCAATTATGGGACTGCTGATTTTGTAAAAGCTGAAAAGAAAAAAACATTACCAAAATCTTTTCACATCCGGGAACATCTTTTACAAAAGAAATTAAAATCAACTTCACTGAAGCGAAGTAGACAACTTCATAAAAGTGAAGATGATAGGTTAAAAACAGACAATGACCGTCTTCACAATAATGAAGGTGATAATTCAGATCAGAAAATTCCTGAAAGCATTGTTAATAGTGCATAAAAGCATTGTTTGCCTTGTGAACGTGCAAATAACTATACCGTTTTCATTAGAGTGAAGAATAAATATAATAGCCATGTGTATGTGAGAAAATAATAAGAGAAGATACTTAAAAAGCACTTATGATTTAATAAAAGGAAAAGATCAAAGTCAGATTACAGAATACTTCAAGGACAGTCGTGAGGTTACTTTTTAACTTTTAACTTTTTATTGAAGGTGAATAGAAATGAGCAAGATCAATCCTGAATTACTTTTAAAAATGGTTGAGGAAAACGCATCAAGGCGGGATATGGCAGAAAGATTCTGTTGCTCTGAAGCCGCTATCTCAAAACGATTGAAACGGCTGACGGCGGCACCGGCAGAACCCCTTAAACTTGATAACTTGACACCTAAAGAAAAAACTTTCGTGGTAGCTGTAGCCTCTGGAGAATCTCAAACAAATGCTGCTTTAAAGGCTTATGACGTTTCTTCCCGGCAATCGGCAAAAGCCTTGGGGCATACCCTTATGGGTAATCAAGAAATCAAAGAAGCCCTCGAAGAAATCAGAAACAGGGAAATACCTATAGATCATCTTGTTAAGCGATTGAGACAGCATGTAGACTCAAAAGACCCGGCAACCTCATTAAGGGCAGTAGACATGGGTCTAAAGCTACATAATGCTTACCCGGCAGCTAAAAATTTAAACATCAACGCTGAAGTAGAGACTCCACGGTTTATAGACTTATCTATGTATAGTAACTTTCCTAAAAGCCCTACCGATAAAGGGGTTTAACTAACTATAAAAATGTAACTCGTTCACAGAGAGGGTATAGAATTTTCGGAGAAGCCCCCCCCATTTGGGGGGATGCCATAGGGCAAAAAGTAATTCTTACATTATCAATCTCTTTTGAAAGTATATAGAATCAGACCTATTAAAATAATAATCAAATATTCAAATACTAAAGGAATCCAAGCAATAAAATAGGCTGGATATACTAAAGTTGGTAAAAAATAGCGATTTGTAAAAGTAAACATCGATTGTTGTTCAAGGGGTGGAAATAGAGTAGCTAACAAGAACAATATCAAAGTGAATCGTATAATATTTTTGCCTGTCAATAATGTACCAAGTCTAAAATTGTTTCTCATAATTAATTTTCCTGTATAAATAAAAATAATTTTTATTTATAAAAATATAAAATCAGTAATGAGGCTATATATACAAACATTGGTAAAGAATAAATCATAAAATGGCGGGATTGTCCTTCAGGAGGAATGGAGGATTCATCAAGTAATCCAAAATTCGGTATGGAAACATAACAACCAAGCGCATAACCCATAAACCAACGAAGTATTAAATTCGGTTGTAAACTATCTATTAAACCGCGTATACAGACAGCCACGACTACACCCCATAAAACGCAAAGTATTACTGAAAATAATGTTGGGGTAGTATAAAGAAACGATTTAGATAAAAGCCAACCTAATCTTCTTCCGATATACAAAAAAATAAAAGTGATAATAAAAAATATCATATTTGACCCCTTCACTTTATAAAGCCCAATATAATTATGAATAAAATTGACAATGCGATAGCGTAAGAAGCAAGTGTTCTTTTTCTCTTTTTATAGGAAGGAGAATTTTTGTCTACAGTAATACCTTTGTATCCCAAAATAAAATTATTAATTGTTAATAGTATAAAATAAGAAAATAGTGACAGAGTTGCAATCACTACAACAGCAAAAATTAAAACCGTCATTTTCTTTTCCTTTAAAATGAATAAAAACCGGATGTCAAAATCTACTCTTGAACCATTCTTATTTCAAGATATTTAATTGCTATCTATTCATTGACAAAATTAATTCTATAAGAGTATATTCAGACACCTTTAATTCACAAAACATTAAATAAGAAGCATTAATTCGCTTAAAGGGGGGATTTATGAAAAAATTAATCTTTTTGTTACCTATACTTTTTTTATTAGGTTGCACATCCGGCTTTAAGACGATCGTTCCTACGCCGCCAGCAAATTATGAAAAATTGGGGCCAGCGACAGGATCAGCTACAGGTTCTTTAGTGGCACCCCTTGTGGACTCGTATTCGTCTTTTATTCCTATCATGCTCAATAGCCGTGTTGAAAGAGCATATAATAATGCTATTGCCAGTGTTCCCGGTGCTACCGGTCTTATTGATATAACCTATAAAGAAGATTGGTATTGGTGGGTCTTTGGAACAGCCCGGACAGTTACCATTACCGGCGAAGCTATCAAGGAGGTGAAAAAATGAATTTCTCAAAAGGAATTAAAATATTTGCTTTTTGGATGGCGCTAGTTTTCATTATTGGTTGTGCAGGGGTTCCAATAAAATTTGGAGGTAATGTTCCTAATTTTGATAATACAAATGTTGATTTCAGTAAAGGTCATGAAATTATGGGTTCAGCAAGTGGGTTCCAATTATTCGGATACATCCCCATATTTATAAATAGTCGTCAGGAGGGGGCTTATAATGCTCTGCGAGTAATGGCAGGTAGTGATTACATTACAGATATTAAAATCGAAGAATCATGGACATATTGTTTTGTTGGCACACTTCATACGACAACAATGAAAGCAATGGCATATCCACACATATCGAATTAATTCCCATTGTGTGTGTTGCTTTAATACGTTCAGTTTCCCTCTCTTTGGAATTAACCTTCATTTTCATTTTTCTACACAATGAGGAATATATCGCGTAATGCCTTTAGGAAAAAATCCCCTACCCCCCCCCGGCCAATCGTACATTTCTATATTTTTTTAAAAAATTCAGGTAAGTGGTTAATGGAAGAGTAGACGGGTTTTCTACAGGAGACCCTACGCAGGAAAATTCTGCATAAAGTTTACAAACGGTACAAAAAACAATCATTAGTATCTGATATGATTAAATATTAAGCGTAAACAATTTGTTTACACAGCGAATAAAAAATAGGTCAATTTACTAATGAAAATAAATATATACAATGTTTACAGGAAAGAGAGGTTTTTGCAGCCGAATAAACCGTGATCCAAGAGCAAAAATTGATTAAGCAATTGATATTGTTAAAATATTAAGTTTTAATAATTATTTAATAAC
>PLMV01000045.1 GCA_003141615.1 Syntrophaceae bacterium | reverse complement strand
ATTGTATTTTTTTCGATATATTCAATAATATCGGACATCCGGTACCGGATACTGCCGCGTTTTCTGCCGCTTTTGAGTATTTTAACGTATCTGCACCCGCGGGAAGAGGCGCGATCATTGCGCAATGTCTGAGTAGAAACGCTTAAAAGTTTGGAAGCCTCGGATTCTGTAATTAATAACTTTTCCATCACTTTTTCTCCTTGCTTTTTATTTTCATTTTATGTATTCTAAATACCAGCATATAACCTGTGTTTACTAATTTATATTGCAATATAACAAGTAATATATTTGTGTCAAGGAGTTTTTATGGATAAGTTAGCAGTCAATAAGCTATTTAAATTAGTTAGGGAATTGACCGGAAAAACTCAGCCCGAGGTCTCGGCAGGCGCTAAAATCACTTATCAATCATTGCAACAATTTGAAAAAGGTCAGGCAAGCCTTTCTAAAGAAACATTAAAATTGATGGCCAAGGGTCTGTATATCAACCCTGCTTATATTGATGATACCGTTTCGTATCCGTTCAAAAGCAACGGCCGCTTGATAAAAATGTTTATGCCGGATGGTGTTATATTTGATAATCTCGAACCATTATATTTTTTATCAAAACTCAACAAACAAATCCGTATGATTACTCTTATCGCTCCTTTTCCTGAATTAAAAAGATTTTCCAATATCGGATTGCCATTGATATATGCAATCCTATTGAAGGATGATCATAATAATATTTTTCTATTCAGGCGGAAAAAAGAAAAAGACATCTTTAATCTGTCATCTGATTATCCCAGCCCCATCGTGAAATTGACAAAGATATCTCAGGAAAATAAATCTGTCATATCCATTGCTCAGAAAGAATTATCGAGAGATGTTTTCGATAAAATACGCGAGTGGAATTTGCTTTCCATAGCAGATATCAAATACTTGATTAATGAAGAAATTACATTCACGAAGTTGTTTGAGCCGACTGAAACTGAAATTGTTCAACTTGAACTTCAGCGAAACATCGGAGTAGAAAATCTATCCAGTTATGAACTCATGTTGATTAATGAGATTCGAACGAAGGACATTGCTATAGAAAAAGTATCAAAAATGCTAAAAGAAAAATAAAAAGCTTATGGCCAGGCTACTTTGGCTCTCATACTTAAAATAATCAATATCATCCTTATGTTTATTGAACTATAAAAGATTTGACAAAAAGTGTCTAATTAAATCTTGTCTTAGTTATTGCTTTCACCTACCTTAGTTTCAGTAGAGGGTAGTTGTCAGACCTTATGATTACAGGTTAAAACGTTCAACGCGGACGTACCCCGCTCAGTCGGGTTGACGGACTTGTTGAAAATCCGTGTCCATTTGCTTAAATAATCGCTGTCTCTAGTTTTGCCCACAAACTTCGCCGGTTTACTTCAGTTTGGGGGAAATTAAATTAGCCGGCAAGCGCTATGCAGTCATTGCAATTGCAATTACAATATGAAATGCGAGAACAACCACCACCACCGTTAAAGCTACTTTTAGAGTTGTTTTCATCAGAAGAAAAGTTTTCAAAATAGCCCATCTCAACTTCTTTTAAAACCAAATCACGAGCTAATAGGTTATTAGCATTGTTGTCAAAAATATTTTGCGAATTTTCTTTTTCCATGATTTCTCCTTGATTGGGTTAAGAACTGATTTTATTGCTTAGCACATGTTGTCCAATTTTTCTTATTGCGTTACAATCTGATTTATGTGCGAGTCTTCTATCCGGACAATCGCCGGCACAATGATACTTACAAAAGCAATTAGTGCACTCTTCATAATGCAAGACGTTCATGTTTCTTATGCGTTCTATTTTATCATTGTCTAGTTCGACAGTGTGGTTTATGAAATCAAATCTGCCGAAATGGAAAACATCTGGAGCACCATCTCTTGCACAACAATATATGCCGCCATCTACACCAACTGTCCAATTTGGAATCCCAACCGACGAACAAAATATTGGTCTAATATTCCCAAATTCACAAGACGCAGAATTACTAATCTTTATTGGTTTGCCCTTTGCGTATTTCAAAACTTCAATAATTCCATCGCCGAAGGCAGTTGAATCTGGTTTTTTTATGATTGAACAACTTCCCCTCCCTGTTGGTATCAAGGGTTCAAATCCAACAGAAACATTAGGGAAATGTTCGATAAAAAAATCTACAATCGCTTTCAAATAAGGCAAACTAAAAGCAGACACCGTTGTTCTAAAAGCATAATTCATGTGATTAACATGAAAGTATTTAGCTGTTTCAAAAACTATGTCAAAGCTTTCCTTTCCGCTTTTCAATGGGCGGTGAGCATTTTGAATATAGTCGGGACCATCAAAAGATAACGATACGCTATCAAAGTTTTTTTTTAAATATTCTCGAATATTATCGCCATACGCTCCATTGGTGGGAAGACTGAAGGAGATATGCTTTACGCCTTTCTTTTCGGCATATTCCCTTGCTTTATCCAAACTATATTTTAGCAGACTAAAATCATACGTTGGTTCTCCACCCCCAGCAATGTGAATGTATACCTTTCCTGTATCTTGAGGTACTCTTTTAAAATATTCCTTAATCACGATGTCGACCAAATCTTTAGGCATCGTTTTCAATTTATGAGAATCACCGGCAGAGGCATGGCAGTAGACACATTTAAGATTGCAATTCTCTGTAAGAGCGAGGGAAAGTTCGGGAACTGAATTATGTATATCCTCTGTAATTTTCTTTAGATTGATGATTCTCCTAGCTTTCAACTTACTCAAAAAAATATCACGCTCTTCACTCCCATTTCTTTCAAGTAATAAGTTCATTAACTCTTTTTTAATCAACGCCAAATAACTCCTAAGGGGAGCGTATAGAATGATCTTGGAATCATCATCTTCATAGTCTATGAAGAACATTTCTTCGTCTTCAATAATCATATATCATAATTAACCTTTCTAAATTGCAGCGTAAATTCAAAAGCTTAAAATATGAACCCGGCCCCAATACCCTCCATGGTCATTGGACTCAATCATTTCGTTGCCAGAGTAGTGGTCACCAACACCCCGCATCATCGTGCCGCATAGTTTGCGGCTACGGTGCATGCTAAGAGTTATGCGGATTGCGAGAACGCTTCACGAAGACGTCTCTGCATAGGGAAACGTCTTGGACGGCCCCTATTTCACTTCCAGCGCGGACAAACGGCCCAATCAGCATCCCCTGATCGCACCGGTCTTGCCTGTTGAATTGTGGGGCCAATAAAGAGTTCACCTCGTATTGGCACTGTCTTGGAGTGTAAGGCTACAGTGTATGTGTAGTGCCAAGCATAGTTCTGCCTTTGAGTCGGGGTCCCAGCGGCATCGACAGCAGTGACCACGTCGTATACGAGAAAATCAATAGTACCAGACTCCCCTAAGGTCGATATGCTGGGACCATAGACAGCAACCTGCCCTTTTTCCTCTGGCAACACGACAACATTGAGGAGTTCCGTAATGCCAGACGGGTCGAACGAAATCGATTTGCCATCGACCCTCAGACTGATCACAGCACCAGCACCGACGAATCCCGCACCGCGAAACACGCGTTCAAGACCGTTCGCGATCGTGACCGCAAAGGCAATCCGATCGGGAGAGACCGAAATGGAAGTTGTGTACATCTTGCAGAATACACGCTGATCCGCGCGATAGGCTCCAAGCGACTCAGGATCCCAGGAGGGCGTCTCCTTTATCTTCTCATGATACTCCGCAGGCGTCACGGTAAGTGAGATGCCGCCTTTGGCCTGCGTGAGCTCGGTCTTTGGGGTAGCAAGAAGACTTGGAATCCTCCATTCGAGCTGTGTGGGTGGTGGCGGTTGTACCTGCTGTGCGTACAAAGGGGGACAGAGAACCACAGCAGCGATACTGATCCACGTTCCGAAGTGCCAGCGGCGGGCTCTTCCGATAGCTTTCAAGAAATCAGGGTTGAACATCTTATCTCCTTTTTCCAATACTCAAGATTGATAAGAACTTCTTTTTGTTGTCGGCAGTATAAGAAACGTTCTCTTGTGTGTCAAGAATATTCTGCCACAAGATGTGGGGTGTGTCACCAATAACCGCGCTGAAGGCACATTGCGGCATCCGTCTTTTTGAAAAATCTGTTCACCTTTCCAAAGCGGGGAAGTTCTTGTTTGCCCTACCATCTTTTGCTGTATAGATGACCGTACCTTCCCGTTCCAGATATTGAAAAGCGGTTGAAGAAAAATCTCCAACCGCCGGGATGCTAAGAATGGCAAGGATCACAGCGCCTTTGCTATTGGAATGTAAAGGTTAAAGATTTGACCCCACTTCGATCACTTCCTGAAAAAAACCACGGCTATTCCCGCGTCCCTCTCGATGCCTTTGTTGTACGCTGTTTTATATTTTAATGACTGTAGCTCCTATTTTTGTTCATTGTCTCGCGCATTATCCTTTACTATCAGTTCTCGGAGTTGAAACTTTCCGTCTATTTTCTGATAAATCATTTGTATTGTTGCTTTCCAATGGCCAGCCTCCATTCGAACATGACACGGCCCTTCCAATGCATATCTTGCATCGACATATACATTGGTCAAGTCGCCGTCCACCTTGCGTTCTCTTACATTTACTGTATTTACAATAGGTTTCATATTGGCACTGTAACAAGATGCGTCTAGGTCTTTTATATCCGGAATAGATAGTGTTGCATCCGCCACTATTCTATCATCTTTCAGGTTTGCGCCACAACCAAGTAACATTAAGGATATAACAGTAATCGTGAAAAAAGAAAAAATCTTGTGACCGTTAAATTTTGTTGCTCGCATAGTTTTACCTCACTTTTTTGTTTGAATTTATAGCGGTTGATTTTAGCTGCCCTCCTTCGAGCAACACGATTTATGCTGCATTGCATCCAATTTCAAAAGTTCATTTCCGAACTCCTTTCATACTTGATGGTTATTGCTGTTGACGACACTGCCTTTAATCCCCAAGTTCAGCCAAGTCTTTTTGACTTGGCTGAAAATAATAAAAGTATGGTGCATTGATGAAAGATCGAATCAAACAGTCTCGACCGAACTTAGGGGCAGATCCGACCCCCTTCAACCCTTTCCATGTTATTTTTTTACGATACTGAAACCATAAAGTGATCCTGCATCGGTGGATTCACGACCTACAGCATTAGAAATGTAGAGACCATATTCACCAGCGGCTAGATCCTTCTTTGGAGTGAGCTTCCAGATCATTGGCTGAACCTCTTCCGCAGCGAATTCGATTAAACTTTTAGGGTCTAGCATGGGGTGAAAGGTATTACTCGCGCTTACAGTACCAATATAAAATGTGCGATTATCTTTACCAACCTCAACCTTCACTAGGTTGAGACGTCCTTTGGGGCTGTCGTTAGACAGGATAAAGAATGTGGGCCGTAAGGAAGCTACAGATTGATCAGCACTAGTGCCGGGGAACTCAGCGTTATGCGTATCAGTAAACATGCCTTCATGCACGACCCTGGTTCCGCTGCTACTGTCTAGCTTTTTGACTGTTTCGCCATCCATGATGAAAACAGCTTTCACCAAGTTGGTACTGGCAGCGTAAGCTACGGCCATCTCTTGGACCTTTTTCGGAACGAGATCATCAGCGGCGATGGATAGCATGGGGATAGCCAGTGCCAGGAGCACAAGAGCGGTAAGATAATAACCTAAACCAATTTTTTCTTTTCTATTTTTTCTTTTCATAACCTTTCTTTTCTCCTTTTCAATATTTTAGTCTAATAATTTATGCACAAATAACACATGTTATTTTTAAAATCATAACACCTTATTTTGCTATCTTCGCTACTTTTCGCGCAGCATTTTTTATAGGACGCTGTTGTCCCTCGTTTCCCCTTCGGCATTTTCCTTAGCTTGTTCAGGGCTTACTGTTGGCTGAAGACCCACGCGGCCCCAGCTTTACTGCTGTCGTTTGGCCCCCCGACAATGGCTGTGTTGCCGTCGCCGGAGAGGGACATGGAGTAGCCTTGAAGAGCGCCCCCGACGGCGCCCGAGCCGACCAGCTTGCTTCCCTGCTGGGTCCAGACTCCTCCGCTCCTCATCCAGACCCACGCGGCACCAGGGCCACCGTTGTTATTGTTGTCGTAGGGACCTCCGACGATGGCTGTGTTGCCGTTAGCGGAGAGGGATACGGAATAGCCTTGATTGGGGTCCCCCATGGCACCCGAGCCGGCCAGCTTGGTTCCCTGTTGTGTCCAGACCCCACCGCTCCTAGTCCAGACCCACGCGGCACCAGTGGCACCGGCGCTGGGCCCTCCGACGATGGCCGTGTTGCCGTCAGCGGAGAGGGACACGGACCAGCCTTGTTGTCCGTTCACCACGACACCCGAGCCGACCAGCTTGCTTCCCTGCTGGGTCCAGACACCACCGCTTCTCGTCCAGACCCAGGCAGCCCCAGCGGGGTAGTTGTCACTTATCCCTCCGACGATGGCTGTGTTGCCGTCGGCGGAGAGGGACACGGAATAGCCTTGCTCTGCTTGTGACCCCACAGCATCCGAGCCGACCAGCTTTGACCCCTGCTGGGTCCATACCCCTCCGCTCCTCGTCCAGACCCACGCGGCCCCAGCGTAGCCGTTGTCGCCGAGCCCTCCGACGATGGCCGTGTTGCCGTCGGCGGAGATGGCCACGGAATTGCCTTGGTAAGCGGACCCTGCGGCACCCGAGCCGACCAGCTTCGTGCCCTGCTGGGTCCAAACTCCTCCGCTCCTCGTCCAGACCCACGCGGCCCCAACGCTACCGTTGTCGCCTTCCCCTCCGACGATGGCCGTGTTGCCGTCGGCGGACAAGGAAACGGAATAGCCTTGACCAGCGTTCCCCGCGGCGCCCGAGCCGACGAGCTTGGGTCCCTGCTGGGTCCAGACTCCTCCGCTTCTCGTCCAGACCCACGCGGCCCCAACGCCGTCCCCAACGCTGCCGTTGTCGCCGAGCCCTCCGACGATGGCCGTGTTGCCGTCGGCGGAGAGGGACACGGACCAGCCTTGTTGAGCGTTCCCCACGGCACCCGAGCCGACTAACTTCTGCCCCTGCTGCGAGAACAGCGCGGGTACTGCTGTTGCTACAAAATCCGGAACAGTGACATTCGCACCGCTTACATTTGCCGTTCTGTTGGCCGGAGTGAATGTATAGCCAGTCATGGTGGGCGTCACGGTATAGCTGCCGTTCGCAGCACTACTAAAACTGTAATTGCCGCTGGAATCTGTTGTCGTCGATGTTGATCCAGAACCTGTCAGGGTTATTGTAACTCCCGATAATCCAGAACCATTTAAGGTGACTCTTCCAGAAATGGAATAGGTGTAGGTTACACTCTGCGTGGTATCACATAGCTGGCTGGTCTGTACTGATTCCCCCGCCGCATTATAGGCGGTAACATAGTAGCAATAATTTGTCGAAGCACTTAGCCCTGTATCGGAAGTCGAGGTTGTAGTAACGGATTTAAGATACGTACCCTCCTTGTATACTTTGTAACCTGTCACGGTTCCGGTGGAAGCTGTCCATGCAAGATTAATCTGGGATGAAGAGACAGCCGTTACTGAAAAGTCAGTAGGAGTTGATGGGGCCTGTCCCGAAAATGTACCTAATACCGCATATCCAGATTCTCTCGGTGTAACGCTATATAGGTAATTTAAAACCCTCGAACTGGCCGAAATCGTACCGGACCAAACGTCCACTACACTTGTTACAGTATTGATGGCGATGTGAAAGAATTTCTTTAAACCTGACGATTCAAGATCGCTGATTGAAGAATGGATATAGGGCTTCAAGTTATCAAGCAACTTATCACAGATATATATTGTTTTGCCAACAAAGTAGGCTTTACCTATATAACTAGGATTGGCTGTAATTTCTGCTTTTATAGCACCTAACTCCACTTCAAGCAAAGGCGATATGTCTATATTAACACCTGTGGCGGCATTTAGGAAGCTGGTACTTACACCAATTATGTCAATTGCTGCCGCGCCTATATTAATGCTTGCAGCCTCTGCCCACAAGGAGGTTTGCCATGCGCTATTCATTACAGAGTTATATTCGGCAGAATCACCAAACGGGCTACCGCTTAAAGCTATAACTGCATAGACACCATCATTGGGAAGGTTGATGCCGTTATCAGGAAATACTATAGCACCGAATGAAGTAGCCACCTTGCCAATAGGATCAACAATAAAGCTTAATAACCCTGACCCAACAGCACCCTCGATGATCGTTGGTTGGTCATATCCACCGGTCTTTATCAGACTGTCGATGTTGATGTCGGTAGGCAAAATTGGTACCCCAGAGTTAGTCCATTGGATTTTTGTCGGATCCAACTCCACTATTCGAACTACCCAATCAACATTGGTAGTGATTCCCCCTGGCCCTACGTTATTAAGCTCCAATTTGAGATTTGAACCGGAACTATTAGCTAGAGTTAATGCGCCCATATCAACACCCGAAGAAGTGGGATATATTTGTATTGAAGAACTGCCGGACGCGGCACGAATAACAGTATAGGCTAAAACCGAACTTTTTCGTACTGTCTGCTGAAGTGCAGTGGCAGTTGAAATGCTGGATGACTGCCATGAGGTTAAAACTGATTTTACAGCATTTGTTAGCGCATCTGAAATCCTTGAATCAGACATCGGATCATCAACAGAGCCATAGACACTCTCTATTACAGTTGCTAATGTTTTGACAGCAGCATCAGCTCTTACTATATTTATGATTTTAATACGTTCATCGCTAGTACGAGGGATGAGTAGTGGGTTTAAAAGTACCATTGCCTCAGCTGTTGACTGTGCGTTGATTGTTATATTAGAACCATCAGCACTAGTTCTCACAGCAACATAAACTTTTTTACCATCATTGGAGATTGCATAGGTATAGGTTGGAATATCTTTTGCTACAGAGATAGAAAAACTCCCCGATGAAGAAGGTGTTGAACTTTGATTAGAATTAAAGACCTTATATTTGGTTGCATCATCACCAGAGAGAACAGCCAAGTTTCCTTGGACGGTAACCGTACTATTGCCATTACTTCCTGCCGTTCCATTATCGCCTTTGCCACTGCAAGCCATAATAGCCAAAAGTAAAATTGCCGCCAATACCACAAATATTTTTTTCATCGCTTTTTCCCTTCGCAAATAAAAATAACCCATGCGTCCGTCAAAGACACATGGGTTCTATGATCGATGTATTAATATAAAAAAGTTTTATTAAGTTTAAATCCGCCTGCCTGCCCGTGAATGAAATCATTTGCTAATGCAATCCTATTTCAGAATTTTAATGCAGACATCTATCTTGATGATTGAAAAAGTAATTATCGTAAGTTTAAATAAATGTCAAAGAATAATGTTTTCTGCTTAAATAGCGTGTTTAAGCGTTATCCAATATTTTATAATTTCCTAAATTGTGTTTATTACGGAATGTTGTGTGAATTTGTGAAAACAAGAAAAACAACATGAGGAAGTTATTAATAGGACAAAACATAGCCGTATTTTAAGTCTAAAGGTTGGAAATATGGTTGGAAATACTTTTTATAACGAATTTTTATATATGCTAAAAACATCATAAGTTATTGATTTTAAATGGTGGGCGATGTGAGATTCGAACTCACGGCACCTGGCTTCGGAGGCCAGCACTCTATCCAACTGAGCTAATCGCCCTTGTAAAAACTTCGCATAATTTTCAGTGTTGATATCATCTTTGGTTTTAAAATGGAATTAATAATATGCAGTCAGAAAATAGAAATAACTATCTTGGCTTTTTTTATTCTCCTGACGAACTACTACCTTGCTTTTTTGAGGTATGGTCTTTCCCCAGATAGAAATTGATCCAGGATGAGGTTTGATAAAGATCCCAGTTGCAGGGCGGAACAATGCCTTTATCCAATTGCGCTTCCGCCCCATGTTTCTTCAACCGGGAATATGCCCGGACATAGACGCACTGCTTCTTTCCGGGATAGACTTCGCACCATCCCTCGAAGCTCCCGCCGCAGGCCCCGTTGCGCTGGTTCTTCGGGCATTGCGACATCGGGCAGAGATAGGCTACATCGATGATGGCGCAATCCCCGCAGTCCTTGCAGTCAAAGAGCACGACCTTGGTTAAGTGTTCCAGTTTGTGAAAAAAGCTCTCCATCTTTGTCCCTGCCACTCTGCCGCTCAGTCCCTTCATGACGCCATAAAGTTTCTTTCCCGGCTCAAACATGAGTTTATGGAAGAGCCGCGAAAAGCCATAGGAGCATCCGACTTTCGCATCGAGCGGCCGAGACTGTCGTTGAGTAGGTTTCTCCAGGTTCAGTCCCGTGTTTGGGTCATGCTCAAAGTAATAAAAGCCGTCGGCAATAGGATAATCAAAGTGCCTGACCAGATCGGCCCATTGGGAGGTTAGCGTCTCCCCCTGCCGGATAATTTCTTGTACCTGTTCGTATTTGATATTGTGCCCACCGATATGAACGCCGTTGTAGCCCATGCCCTTCAGTACTGCGTACATCCGGGCGGCGCGCAGGTTTCTGGCTCCTTCTCCCTTATCGGGATCGTTTCGCTCCCGATCCAGTTGGGCGAGGAGTTTATCCGTGACGACGGAGCCGGGCAGTTCATTGCGGTTCATCATTTTGGCCGCACCATACGGAAGGATATAAATGTTTCCCACCAGCGGAACATTGAAACCGTTTTGTTTCATAAAGAGCAAGACTTCATGAAATTTTCGGGCATCGTATCCCAGCTGTGTGATGATAAATTGGGCGCCGGCATCGATCTTCTTTTTCAGTTTGTAATACTGGAGCATCTGCTCCGCTTCGGTTGCCTTAAAGGGAGAAACAACAGCTCCGGGGAAAAAATCGCTGGGCTGATGACGGATATTGCCTTTGACTCCCGGATATTCCAAACCCCGATTCATGTCCGATATCAGTTGCAAGGTATGGATCGGATCCAGGTCAAAGACCGGGGCAGGTCTCCCAAGGTAGCC
>PLMV01000089.1 GCA_003141615.1 Syntrophaceae bacterium | reverse complement strand
CGATCCGTCATAAGCATCCACAACGGCCTTGAAAGAATTACGGATGTAATTGCCCATTGAGGGCGTCGGTTCCGAATAGGGAAACCAGGGGGTCATAGTATATCCGTCCAAAAACCACAAAAGCCTTCCTTCAGGAGAAATCACTAAATAGGGATCACTGTCCAGTGCCGCAAAGGGAACGATCTGCGCAACCCGATCCTTTATCTGACGATAGTACATAATCCGACTTGCGGGGGTAATATCATCGGAGAGGAGCATGGTGAGGGAACCAAAGCGAACGGCAAAAAGCAGTTTTCTCAGAAAAGACAGAGGAACGCCGCCTCTGCCTTCATACCGGGAGTAAACGTTCTTGTTTCCCACGGGATAGTCGAATTCCGGCCGATTTGTGCGCACAAAGACGTAGTCATTGGAATTCTCGCCGTAGTAAATCTCGGGGCGAGAAATCTTGATATTGATCGTGGAAACAGGTGGAATATCCTTGATGAAAAATTCCGGGAGCCCTTCCTTCGAAACACGGTTTACCGGACCCAGGACGGCTCCGTAGCCGTGGGTGTATTCAATATGCTCATTGACCCAGGAACGCGAGGACAGCGACGCATAGGAGAGTTCCCGCGGGGAGAGCATTACTTGGCGGTACTCCCCGCCTATCTGGTAGCGGTCGTTATCCACGCCGCCGAACTTGTAATAAGTGCGGATTTCCTGCAGCTGGCTATATGTCTGCAGAAGAGGGGCATGGTTCCACAGGCGGATGTTTTTGATGGTCAGGTCATTGCGTTTTAAGTCTTCCCGGGTCAGGTTCTCCTCCACCGGGAATTGTTTATCTTCGATATCATTGAGCCGATAGGCCAGCCGGGTAAACTGGATATTTTTTTCAATATAGGGTTTCTCCAGAACGATTTCATTGGGAATGACTTTGAAGCTCTGAACCATCGAAGGGTAGATCCCGCGACCGATCACGAGAAATGCCCCAAAAAAAAGCACGGCAAATACAGGGTAACGCCAGCTCATCTTGAAGGCGAAGCCCAGGAAGGCGACGCCGCATAAAAAAGCAAGCCCCATCAATCCTTTCAAAACCCATAACTGGGTGGTTACATCGGTATAGCCGGGGCCGAANNCCTGCAAAGTGCGTGGCGGTGCGAAATGGAAAGCCCGGCGGATAAAATAAAGAAAGGCTGTAGAGATGGTCGTGAATATCAATACCATCATCAGCCAGGCGTAAAGATGATTTAAAAACGGCAGCCGGAAAACGTAGAAGCCGATATCACGCTGGAAAAGGGGATCGGTAACGCCAAAGGACGAAACGTTAAGAAACGTCAGAAAATTTTCCCATTGGCTCGAACCGATCAGGGCCGCAAAGAGGCTGAAAAGAAGAGACACGATTAAAATCAAATGTTGCAGGGGCCAGTTGGCTATTTCCAGTTTCGAAATTTGGATCCAGCCCTTTTGATCAATCACATGTAGCCGGGAAGTCAGTCGCATGGACGCAAAGAGGTTCCCGAAAAAGATGACAAAGAAGGCAAACCCGAAGAGCAGCGCCATTTTCAGTTGAGCCCACAGGGTTATGGTAAATACATTTTCATACCCCACTTCCTGGAACCAGAGCCAGTCCGTGATCAGTTCCACAGCCTGGCTGGAAAACAGTATTATCAGAAAAAGAACCACGGCTAAAATGATCCAGGTCCTTTTGCTCGACATCAGAACTCTGTCCGGCCCTGTTGCATTTGTCATCCGACTTTCTCCTTTGCGATCAAAACTATTTTGTATTTAACCGACATTCCCCATATCAAAATCATTAGGGCTAGTACCCCTTCCATAATTTAACTGTATATCTCATAATTAACCTATTCAATCACTTGAAACAAGGTTTTTCTCAATGGACAAAAGGATGAAAACAGGTACATCCGAAATGGCCATTATATGCTGATCCCTCCTGTTCATCGCATGCCTCCGTTTCCGAATCTTTCTTCGGTAACATCAATTTACGAGTCAACATCTATTCCTTCGGTAACATTTTATTTGAGGGAATTCGATATTTTATTTACAAATTACCATTTCCCATCTGTGCTGATAGAATAATAGCAACTCACAGAGAACGTCCAACCTTGGGTATTGAAGCAGTTCTTGAAGAGATCGAGAAAAATAAGGGGATTCTTTATGACGATAATGTCGCAGATGTCTGTCTGAGATTATTTAGGGAGAAAGGTTTCCAGCTCACATGATATGTAAAACCCAATCCCGTAGAAAAAACATGATTACAAATGGTAATCATTAATTCTGACAACTGTCCAATTTTGAGCAGTTGTAGATACCGTTAGCAAGCACTTCTTCCTTGTAATGTTGTTTTTAACTCCATCTCCAAGAATTCAACATTTCAAGCGACAATTTTTTATTTATGCTTAAAACCGAAGCTATTTTCAGAGATAATTTTCCCTTGACTTTCCATTTTAATAAGAGCACTCTTTAAAAGTAGGCTCTCGTAATATCTCAGTAAACTCATCAACCTAACCCTCAACCTTATGGAATCTGCCATGGAGGAGTCCACCGTGGAAAGTAGTTATCGGAAATTACCGATATTTCGGCTTTTACGGAGATTATCATACCTCTTTGGAAGTCTTGTTTTAAACGGTATACGGAAAAAAACTTTTTGAAAAGGAGATAAAACGTATGTTAAAAGCAAACACAGGCTCCAGCACAAACGCGAACTCTTTTGCAGCAGGGAAAGAAGCTGCAACAAAGGCTAAAGCGGGTCTTAAGGGTATAAAACTTGCGTTTGTTTATGCAAGTGTGGCGTACAATCTTGATGAAATGCTCAAAGGTATTAAAGAAGTCCTGCCTGGTGTACCGATTATAGGTAACACCTCGTTTACCGGTGTTATAATGCCGGAAGGTTTTGTCAGCGGCGACAGCGGCTTTGTCGGTATTATGTCGCTTTCAGACGATGATCTGTCTGTCGGGGTTGCGGTTCTTCCAAAAGATAAGGCACCCCGTTTGGTCGGTGATGCAGTTGCAAAAAAAGCGATGAAATCTGCCGGCAAGACTGTTCCCCCTGATTATTTTTACATGGTTGCCCCTCCTGGCGCAGAGGAATTTTTTCTCAAAGGTATAAGCAGTGTTATCGGCAGAACCCCGTTTTTTGGAGGAAGTGCAGCGGATAATAGCATTTCCGGTGAGTGGAAAATTTTTACGGACAAAGGCGTATATGCGGATGGTGTCGCGGTCGCATTTTTTTATACCAAAAAACCGTTTGCAAACAAATTCACAGGCGCCTACCGCGAAAGCAAAGATGTCGGTATTATAACAAAAATTGACGGGAACCGCACCCTTGTCGAAATCGACGGTGTTCCCGCATTAAAAAAATATGCAGCATGGAGAGGCGTAACTCCCGATTCGCTTAAAGGCGGGAAATTGCTTATGGCTGCAATCACGGCTCCTCTCGGCATGAAAGACCGGCTCGGCGACCTTGTTGCGATACGGCACCCCATGAACGGCAATGACGATTATTCGATGGCCATCGGGAACAATCTTGCCGTTGGGACCGCTATTATTAAAATGGAGGCAACAGTTGATGAGCTTATTGCATCTGTCGGAAAAACGGTCAAAGAAGTAAAAGATAAACTTAAGGCAACACCCGGTGCATTACACCTTATCCACTGCGGCGGACGCCGTGCCGGAATCGGAGACCGGATAAATGAAGTTGCAGCAGAAATTAAAAAGGCGGCAGGCAGTACTCCTTTTATCTGCGAATTCACCTTTGGCGAATACGGATATGAAGATGACGGGAATAACACCTGTGGCGGACTTATGCTGTCTTTCACGGCATTCGGAGAATAATATTCTGAAGCAGAAGCAAAAGGAGAAACCAAATGAAAATGTATATTGGTGGTAAACCCGTTGATGCACGGAATAAGGCGGTCATGAAGATTATCAATCCGGCGACCGGTAAAGTGATCGACACTGTTCCGAATGCAACACCTGAAGATGTTGACCGTGCGGTAAAAATTGCAAAAACTTCTCAAAAAGAATGGGCAAAAGTTCCGGTGTATAAGAAAGCAGAACTTCTAAGGGGGTTTATTACTCTTGTCGAAAAGAACAAGGAAGAACTTGCACAGACTCTTTCAGAAGAAACCGGCAAGCCCATTACCGAAGCACGGGCAGAGATAGGAAATATTTCCATCGGATTCGGCGCATTTATTGAAAAGGCAAAGCACATATATGGAGACGTGATTCCAAACGGCACAGAGGCGGGACAGGACAAAAATATTCTTATCACCTTGCGCGAACCGTTAGGAGTCATCGCATGTATCATTCCGTTTAATTTCCCCTGCGACCTCTTTGACCAGAAAGTTGCACCGTCGCTTTTAGCAGGTAACGCCGTAATAGTAAAACCGTCGCATCAGAATCCGCTGACGCTCTGCAAACTGACAAATCTCATGATCGCTGCAGGAGTAACCGACGGAGCTATACAGATTCTTACCGGTGAAGGTGCCGTAATGGGAACAGCTCTCACATCACACCCTGGTGTACATGGTATAACATTTACCGGTTCGACACCGGTAGGGCTTGAGACTGCAAAAAATGCAGCTGGACACCTCGCACATATCTCGCTTGAGCTTGGGGGAAACGATGCGTTTATTGTGCTTGAAGATGGAGATATTGATCTGGCGGTCGAAGAGATGATCTGGGGACGAATGTATAATTGCGGACAGGTCTGCTGCGCATCGAAACGGTTTATTGTTCACAACAGCATCAAAGACGCCTTTACAAAAAAGACCGTTGAAAGAATTAAAAAACTCAAATGCGGAAATCCCTCAGATGAAAGTACGCAGATTGCCTGTCTTGTCACCGAAGAAGCGGCAAAGAAAATTGAGGAGCAAGTAAACCAGGTTGTTACACAGGGGGGAAAGATAGAACTCGGCGGTAAAAGGAACGGCGCGTTCTATGAACCGACAGTAATCGGGAATGTTCCGAAAACTGCCGATGTCGCGATAGATGAAGAAATCTTTGGACCTGTTGTTCCTATCATCGGATTTGACACAATTGATGAAGCAATAGAGATAGCCAACGCGTCGATATTCGGACTGTGTGGATGCGTGTTTACCGCCGATATGAAGAAAGCGTTTAGGGTCGCAACATCGCTTGAATGCGGCGGCGTTGTCATAAACGGCGCAAGTTTCTTTCGTAGCTTTGAGATGCCTTTTGGCGGGTACAAGTACTCAGGTATCGGAAGAGAGGGAGTGCTTTCCACTTTTGACGAAGTGACACACCTTAAGACAATTGTTTTAAAGAATATCATTTGATAAGTTTTGACATTTTTTAATAAGACATTACTTGTTCGTGAATAAACTACAAAACTGAAATTCTTATGGTTCAACTATGAACAAGCAAGGTCTTATCAAACGCGTATTGTTAAATGATACGACTGTGACCATCCGGCCGATCCGCGCCGGTGACTCCGGCATGGAACAGGAGTTTGTGCGGCACCTGTCGCAAGAATCCCGCTACTTCCGCTTCATGGCAACGTTGTGGGAACTGTCGCCGAAGAAGCTCAAGTTTTTCACCGAAATCGATTACGACCGGCATATGGCCTTTGTCGCCACCATCATGCGCGAAGATAAAGAGCTGGAAATTGGCGTTGCACGTTATATATTCACCGAAAATACGGGCATTTACGAGTTTGGGATAACGGTGGACGATGCTTGGCAGGGCAGAGGTTTGGCAGGGTTGCTGATGATTTCCCTGGAAGATATGGCACGCGAGCACGGGTTCAAGACGATGGAGGGCATCGTGCTCCCGGGCAACAACAAAATGCTCAAATTCGCGCAGAAATGTGGCTTCAAAAGCCACCTCGTTGAGGGTGAAGCAGATACCGTACACATAGAACTGCAGTTGTGATCCAGCAGTAGCTTCTCTTCTTCCTTTCTTCCTGAAGTCCTCAAAACGTTAACCTCTACAAAAATGCTAGCTTTCAATCGGTAATAAACACTATTAATGCCTCAAATTCTGTGATCAACTTTTAATTTCAGCCGTTATGTATTTCTTGACATGAAAATTAAATTTGTTATATTTTACATCGTTAGAATAAATATCTTACCAATTTAAGAATCACAGAACAATAAGTTGCAGACATAAATTGTTTTCTTGGGTTTTATACTTCAATATTGCGATGTTTATGTTTTTAGATACAGATGAAAATTATGGCGAAACTACCACCACGCTAGTGAATTTAGTGTTATGATAAGGAGGAAGCATTGCTAAAAAAAATGAAACCAAAAATATTTATCGGTTCTTCCATCGAAGGGCTTAATGTCGCCTATGCTATTCAGCAGAACTTAACTAACGATGCTGAAGCTACTGTATGGGATCAAGGTGTTTTTGAACTCTCTCTAACTAACATAGAATCTCTCACGGATGTTTTGGGAAAAGTCGATTTCGGTGTATTTGTTTTTAGTCCGGATGATATTACAAATATGAGAGGTCAAAAAAGGTCTTCTGTAAGAGATAACATCCTGTTCGAGTTTGGACTTTTTGTTGGGAAGCTTAGCAGGCAACGTGTGTTCTTCATTGTTCCGGAAGGTGAAGATGTAAAAATTCCAACGGACATGTTAGGTATTACGCCTGGGAAATACGATCCGAACCGACAGGATAAAAGCTATCAAGCAGCGACAGGTGCTTTCTGCAATCAATTGCGTACACAAATTCGGAATCTAGGTTTTATCTCGCCACCCGAAGGCGAGCTGCCAGCTGGCAAAGAAATTGAAAGCAAACCTGATTTGGATAATTACTGGATTGATAACTTCATTAGGAAAGAATATCCGGAGGCGAAAGAAAAACTTGAAACGATTCTTCTGGAGAAAACTGAAGAAGATACCTTGGAAAATAGGGCTTGGTTATCCTACATCAACCTGAAAATAGATCAGAAAAGCGGTTTTCAAATGTTAATCGAATTATCGGAGAAGAACAAGGATAAAGTAGATATTCAGGAGTTGGTCGCGAGAATGCTGATGTGGGAAGATTATAGTGAGCATGCTATTCCCATAATAGAAAAGGCACTTTCTATCTTTCCGGGCAATATTAAATTGCTGCTTTTGAAGGCCGAATACTTGGATAGCATAGGAAATACGACAGGCGCCAAATCGACATTAGCTGATGCGCATCCTGAGGTGAACCCGGAGCTTGCTATAAAGTTATCTAGGCTATACGAAAATGAAAAAAACGTCGATTCTGCCATTAATGTAATACATCCCGCATATCTTAATTATCCAAGTAATAACGAATTGATGTACCGCTATTCTCGCTTACTCGATGCAGCCAAAAGATATAAAGAGGCAGTGTATTTATTAAACAACCTTACGTTGAATGATCCAAAAAATGTTGAATATTGGGGATACCTGAGTAACTCTTGTTTAATGTTAGAGCTTTATAACCAAGCAATGATTTCATGTAGGAAAGCTGAAGAGCTTTCTGAGGGGAAACAAGCATGGATAATCCAAAATATTGGAAACATGTTTAATAATAAAGGCTTTTATTCAGAAGCCATATCGTTGCTTAATAAGGGTATGACAATTGACCCTTCTTCCCAATACGGACATGAGAGGCTTGCCGGAGCAATCAAAAGCAAAGATGAGGAATACAAAAAATATTCTGAGATTTGTAAGGAAGGTAAAATACTACTTAGAGAATACAAACCTAAGCAAGAATTAGAGTCTAATGCAGACGGTATAGAAAGCGTTGCGCTTATTTAGCGCCGTTGCACCTTTCAAATCGTAATTCACAACATCAAAACTTTTCAAAGTCATTTGTTTGTAGGTGAAAGGAATAAAGAGATAAAGCTGTATACCAATTTGTCTAAACAGTTTTGACGAACTTAGAAAATTAGAATTGCTACCAAAATGCTACCATATCTTTAAATAATAGGCTCAAAAACCATATAACACGATTAAATTACTTTTAGAAAATCCTTTATAAATCTTTATGTTGTTTTATGTGTATATAAATTGCCTTAATGCCTTCAATCTGTTTCACACGGTAGAAGTCGCTGGTTCAATCCCAGCACCGCCTACCATGAATATCAAGGGGGTTATGGTTCAAGCCGTACCCCTTTTTTTATTTATGGCCGGTTGTCTGAAAAATTAATGTGCTCAAGAGAATTCTCCACTGCCACATCCTCTTTATCAAAGGGATAATCGTATCGATACACTTCTCCATGATCATGGGCACCGCATAACATATTTTGTAGTAAATATTTCATTGACATACAAGACAGAATTCCTTATAATCCAACCATGAATAAGAAATTTTTTATCAAACCAGCGACCGCCTTTGCTCCATTGGTCAAGGGTATACCCACTATCCCATTGCGGAGGCTTCTCTAATGCCCCCCGGGGAAGTGCGGCTCGAGAGGATTGTGGTGGAGACGGACCGCTACCGGGTGGAGGGCGATGTTAAGTTGCCCCAAGAGGGTTACCGTAGCCGAATTTCTGATTACATAAACCGTCCCGAACAGGAGTTCCTCACTCTCGTAAACGTGGAACTGAGATCGATAGACGGATCGGGGCGTGACTGGGACACCCCCGTCCTCATGCTCGCGAGACGGCACATCCGCCTGATCGTACCGACCAGAGAGGAGAGTTAATAGCCATTCCGTCCGAAAAATCGGTGACGTTCATGATAAGAAATGTCAAGGACGCATCGATTCATTTCTTCCATGATCATGACAGCTTCTCCCCATATTTTGTGATAAAAATTTCTTTGACACAGAGGATCATTCTTCATATACTTCCCAACGTAAAAACGAACTACATTAACTAAGGAGTTTAAATTGCATATAAAAGATTTGTTTGATTTAAAAGGCAAGGTTTCCATCGTAACCGGTGGCGGCAGGGGTATTGGCAAATTTATAGCCACGGGATTGGCCGAGGCGGGTTCGAATGTGGTGATCGCCTCGCGTAAACTGGAGAATTGCGAAAAAGAGGTACAGGAACTGGAAAAGCTGGGCGTTAAGGCCCTGGCAGTGAAATGCGATATGGCCAAAAAGGACGATATCGACAACTTGGTCAAGACCACCATGGATAAATTCGGCACCATCGATATATTGGTCAACAATGCCGGACTTACATGGGGCGCGCCGACCCTGGATTTTCCACTGGATAAGTGGGAAAAGATTTTCGACGTCAATGTTAAGGGCGTATGGATCCTTTCCCAGCAGGTGGCTCGTATTATGAAGGAAAAGGGTGGGGGCAAGATGATCAACGTCTCTTCCATCTACGGTTCGCGCGGGTCCAATGAAGAAGAACATCCGGCTGTGGCCTATAATCCATCAAAATTCGCCGTAGAGGGTTTAACAAAGACACTGGCCATCAAACTTGCTCGCTACAAGATCTATGTCAACTGCATAGCGCCGGGATTCTTCAAGACCGATATGATGGCCCATGTATTCAAACCGGAGATGAAACCAATCCTCGACCTGACCCTGGCTGCCATCCCCATGAAGATGTACGGCGACGAGAACGAGATCAAGGGTCTGGCCGTTTTTCTGGCCTCCAAGGCTTCGGACTTCATAACGGGTACTATTATCCCTGTCGACGGCGGTTTGTCAGCGCAATAAAAACAAAAGAAGTTCGCAATTAAGCAGGATAGCAGAATTGCGAACTTCTTTAATACAGAATATTTCTTCCATTGTCATGGGCAATGCGCCTCAACATTTTTTGATAAATTTATATTCTGCCGGATTTAATCTTCCTTCATGCATAACAGCCAGCTTATAGTCGGGGCAGATTAAAAGTAATAAACTTTACAAGCTTATTACCTTGTGTTATTAAGGAAAAAGAGTGGAGCTCCTTCCGGCAGGAGCCGAAGGCTCCTATAATAATGAGACCCAAGCTTCAGAAACAAAGTGCACTGAAGCTTGTAGGTCGAATTATCCCGCGGAGCAGAGGGTAACGCGACCTCCCGCGAGTTAATAAGACGCATTCCTCACTTGGATGGAATGCCGGGGGATTACAAGTTGCGGGATTGAAAAACCATCAAGGAGAAAGAACATGTCCGGCCATTCTAAATGGAGCACAATAAAAAGAAAAAAAGGCGCGATAGATTCTAAACGCGGCAAGATATTTACCAAGATTATTAAAGAAATAACCCTGGCTGCAAGGCTGGGCGGCGGTGATATTGAAGGAAACTCTCGACTCCGGCAAGCGGTTCTGGTTGCTAAAGAAGAAAACATGCCCAAGGATAATATAGAAAGGGCGATCAAAAAAGGTATTGGCGGCGGCGAAGGCGCAGCCAATTATGAAGAAATCACTTATGAAGGTTATGGCCCCGGCGGCGTAGCCGTTCTCGTAGAAATTATGACTGACAACAAAAACAGGACGGTGGCGGAAATTAGACATATCTTTTCCAAGCACGGAGGCAATCTTGGCGAAAACGGCTGCGTGTCGTGGATATTCGCGAAAAAAGGGAGCATTGTTATTGATAAAAAAGTTATTGATGAAGATGCCCTGATGGAACTGGCGTTGGAAGCCGGAGCGGAAGACGTGAAAAGTGAAGATGGTGAATATGAGGTGATTACGGATCCTGCTTCATTTGAATCGATAAAAAAGGTGCTTGATGCCAAAGGTATAAAACATCTGGAAGCCAGGATCAGTATGATTCCGTCCAATACCGTGAAATTGGGAGCAAATAAAGCGGAACAAATGCTGAAGATGATGGAAAAGCTCGAAGATAATGACGATGTGCAAAATGTTTACGCTAATTTCGATATAGATGAAGATGTCATGGAGAAGTTAAGTTAATAAATATCAAGCCGCCTTCATGCAGTATTCTGTTGAATATTGCTTAGCAAAAGTAAATTATTTACGGAATAAAAGAAATTGAGAATCTTAGGAATTGATCCAGGCAGCCATATTACCGGTTACGGCATCATTGAAAAAGAAGGCAATTATTTGCGGCATATCATCCATGGCGAAATCAAATCGAAAAAAGATTCACTTTTGTCCACAATGTTAATTTCCATTTATCAGCAACTATCCGAGGTGATCACGCAGACCGCGCCCCAGGCTATCGCGCTGGAAAATATTTTTTACGGGAAAAATGTTCGCAGTTTGATTAAGCAGGCTCAGGTAAGAGGGGTGGTAATTTTTGCCGGCGCCGATAAAGGCATGCCGGTTTTTGAATATTCACCATTGGAAGTGAAAAAAGCAGTGGTGGGTTACGGAAGAGCGGAGAAAAGACAGGTGCAGATAATGGTTAAAGCTATTTTAAAACTTCCGGCATTGCCTCCGGCAGACGCCGCGGACGCGCTGGCAACCGCGATATGCCATGCTAATTTCTTAAAGGAACAACCAATATAATGATTGCCTTAATCAGCGGCAAAATTGTTTATAAAGGTATTTCCCATGTCATTGTTGATGTTCAAGGCGTGGGTTACCGTATTTTTATTCCTTTGACAACTTTCTATGAGTTGCCGGAAGCCGGACAAATAATAACGTTGCATGTCCATACCAACGTCAAACAGGATGCCATAAATTTATTTGGTTTCTACACAGTTCAGGAAAGGGACCTCTTCCAGTTGATGATCTCTGTAAGCGGCATAGGACCGAAAATGTCCATGAACATCCTTTCCGGTATTTCCGCACAGGAGCTGTTGCGCGCTATATCCAGCGGCAATGTGGGGAAGCTGGTCAACATTCCGGGAGTGGGTAAAAAAATGGCTGAGCGTTTGATCCTCGAGTTGAAAGAAAAAGTTATCAAGAAAATGATGATGGAGAAAATGCCTGCGGCGGATGATCAACATCAGGCCCGCGAGATTATCATAGAAGATGTGCTTTCCGCTTTGGTGAATTTAGGTTATAAAAGCAATGTCGCCAGGGATGCTTTAGATAAGGCTTTGCGGGCGTCCGAAGAAGAGTTGGGGATGGATCAGCTCTTAAAAAAGACCTTAAAAAATCTTGCCGGTTAATTTGACCGGATAAGGTATGTAAAAAATGGATAAACCCATAAAAAACTCTTTAATTAGTCCTTTCAGCACCGAAGAAGAATGTAAATTTGAAGTTACTTTGCGGCCGGCAAAATTAACCGATTATATCGGCCAGGAAAAAGTTAAGAGCAATCTGGCTATCTTTATTGAAGCGGCGAAAAAACGTCGCGAGGCGCTCGATCATGTTCTTTTGTATGGCCCGCCCGGTTTAGGAAAAACTACTTTGGCTTATATTATTGCCAAAGAAATGGGAGTGGATATCAAAGTTACTTCCGGGCCGGTTATTGAACGACCGGGAGATTTAGCGGCGATCTTAACTAATATGCAAGAGCATGAGGTTCTCTTCATTGATGAAATTCACCGGCTTTCCCACGTGGTTGAAGAAATTTTATATCCGGCCATGGAAGATTTCCATATTGATATTTTAATCGGGCAGGGACCCTCGGCCAGATCAATGAAACTCGACATTCCCAAATTTACCCTGGTCGGGGCAACGACTCGTGCCGGTTCACTGACTTCGCCTTTGCGTGATCGTTTCGGCATGCATTTTCGTCTGGAGTTTTACTCGCCACAGGAACTCACCATTATTATCAAGAGATCTGCTTCTATTTTGGGAGTAAAACTTGCCGCCGCCGGAGCTGAGGAATTGGCCGGGCGCGCGCGCGGCACGCCGCGTATTGCTAATCGATTGCTCAAACGTGTTCGTGATTATGCCGAAGTGAAAGCGGATGGGACAATTGATGGGAAAATCGCGCGGGAGGCACTGGATGCCTTTGAAGTTGATCAAAAAGGCTTTGATCAGATGGACAGAAAACTACTCTTGACGCTGATTGAAAAGTTTAACGGCGGACCTGTTGGAGTGGAGAGCCTTGCCGCGGCAATTGGCGAAGAAAGGGTGACCATTGAAGATGTCTATGAACCGTATCTGATTCAGGAAGGTTATTTGCAAAGAACAGCCCGGGGAAGAATCGCCTCCGCCAGAGCTTACGAACATTTCGGTCTTAAGGCTACAGGGCAGGGAGAAATATTTTAGCGTAGACAGAAGGTAAAAAAAGAGGGCGCTGATCTTTCTCCAGAATTAGCCAGAATTTGCATCATAAAAAGTAATGGAGAATTAACTGCATGGACGAATGGGAAATTACTGCTCCTAGATATGTTGCGTTTATTGACATCATGGGTTTTAAAGATATGGTTATGAGGACACAACATGATGATTTATACAAAATGATGGAAACAATTAAATCAAGATCAGAATTTAATGCAAGTATTGAATGGAGTTTAAACAATGTAGTTTTTAATCAAAATTCAATAAGAACTACCATGTATTCAGATAGTATTATAATTTATTCAAAAAATGATAGTTATGAATCATTATATTCAATCATCTGCACTGTTTCCGGATTGGTAAATGATTTATTTATAGATACTATCCCTCATAAGGGAGCTGTATCTTTCGGAACAATGACATTAGATATTGAGAAATCTATATTTGTGGGAGAACCGTTAATTGACGCCTATTTGTTACAAGAAGAGCTTTATTATTATGGAATAGTTTTGCATGGTTCTGTCGAAAGAAAAATTGACCAGTTAAGATTAGAAATGAATACATTTTCTTTTACTAAAGACTACTTATGCAATTTTAAAAATGGCAATTCTAAACATTTAACCATATACCCTATGTACGCTCATCCTCCTTTTAAAACTGATCCCAAATTCAAATCTGAGAGCGATAAATTCTATGCATCTTTAGTAAAATTACGTCACAAAACTTCAGGTCACCTTAGAAAATATTATGATAATACTGAATTATATTTGAATAGCCTATAGCAGACTGATAAAACTTTATCGGCACAAATATAGGGTCAGGTCTTGAAAAATAAGTTTTTAGGAAATGGAAATGAGGGACAGTGTTCGATAAAATATTAGTAAACGAGGAACGGACGGGTTGTTGAAAAACCCGATGTTTTGGGACTGTTCAAAAATGTTCAGATGCAAGGCGCGCAAAAACCGAACCGCGAGGCGTATAAGGATATACGTTGAGCGGCGCGGTTTGCAACGCAACACAGCAGATGAGCGTTTTTTAATAGTCCCACAGTTGATTTTATAATATGAAAATGTTAATGCACATCTGCTGCGGGCCTTGCACAATTTATCCCCTGAAAGAATTAAGAACTCAGGGGCATGAGATCACCGGAGTTTTTTACAATCCGAATATTCATCCTTATCAGGAATATCAAAAACGCCGCCAAACTCTCAGCGATTACGCGAATAAAACATTTCTAAACATTATTTGGCCCGAAAATTATCCGCTGGAAGAATATTTGCGTGCGGTTGCTGTTTTAAAGGAAGATGAAAGATGCGCCTTCTGCCTGAGGGATCGCTTAGTATACACGGCCGAGTTAGCTATTCTGGAAAAATACGATGGGTTTACAACCACCTTGCTTTACAGCAAATATCAAAAGCATGACTTGATTCGGGAAATCGGGAAAAACCTAAGCCAGCAATTGGGAATGTTCTTTTATTATCAGGATTTTCGTGCCGGGTGGGCGGAAGGTGTAAAAATATCCAAAGAACTGGGCATGTACCGCCAGCCTTATTGCGGTTGTATATACAGCGAAAAGCAACGATTTTACAAGTAAGTTCAGTTGATTGTATATTGAGCACATTGGCTGTGGCTTTTTTACCACACAAAAACAAAGAATATCTGTTTTAATCAATCCAAATCTATACAAAAATACAATTATTACGAAAACTTATCTTTTATAACAAATATCGTAGGATATGGTATGCTAATTGCTGTTATTTGAAGTATCAATCTTTTTATTTTGGAAAGAGGTTATGAACCTTCAGCGTACATTAAAAAAAGAAATAAATTGTTTCAGTGTTGGGTTGCATACCGGACGGAAGGTTAATATGAAGATAAAACCGGCTCCGGTGGATACGGGTATAATTTTTGTCCGCAAGGATTTACCTGATGCCGAGCCGATTCATGCCAATTATAGCAATGTTTGTGATACCATGTTGGCTACATCATTAGGTACTAATGGCGTTACAGTTTCTACAGTGGAGCATCTTTTATCGGCATTTAGCGGCATGGGTGTGGATAACGCGATTATCGAGTTGGACTCTTTTGAAGTTCCTATTATGGATGGCAGCGCACTTCCCTTTGTGAACATGCTCAAAGAAGTGGGTACGCGCGTGCAGGAGAAAAATAAAAGACTGCTAATTATTAAAAAGCCGGTTTCCGTAAATGAAGGTGATGCCAACGCCGTGTTGTTGCCGGCAGAAGAATTTAAAATAACTTATGAAATAGATTTTAAACATCCCTTTATTGGTAAACAATCATACAGCATGACCTTCTCGGATGAAAAATATGAAAAAGAAATTTGTGCCGCCCAGACTTTCGGTTTTTTAAAAGATCTGGAATTCTTGCAAGCAAAAGGCTTGGCGCTGGGTGGATCACTGAAAAATGTTATTGTTCTTGATGATAAAAAAATCATCAATAAAGAGGGACTGCGTATTCCGGATGTGTTTGTCAAACATAAAATTCTTGATGCGATCGGAGACTTGTTTTTGCTGGGAATGCCAATTATCGGCCATTTTATGGCCTACAAATCCGGCCACCGTTTGAATAACCTGTTACTTAAGGAATTAATGCGCAAAAAAGATTGCTGGGAAATTGTCAGTTGTATCAATAAAGAAGAAGTTTATAAGCTCAATTATTTAAAAATCCCTTCCTTTAGAATTCTCGACGCCATTCAAGTTTAAACCAAATTAATCTTGATTTTTATCGTCAGGTTGCCTACTATAACATTTTAAAATTTTTATATCGGGTTTCTTTCGCACGGATACCTTTGTTGGTACTTAAATACAGGTAAAGTATAATTTTATTTGCCTTAAATCATGAGAAAATTGGCGTTTTATGAAAAAAGTAAAGAAGAATTTTTACGGTATATTTTTAATTTCCTTGTTTGTTATTTTTGGTTTTATGGAATTGCCAATGCAGGCGCAGGCCGTAGAACCCAAAATGACGGATATTTTGATTACAAATAACACAGAAAATGTGCTTTTATATGCGCGGCTGGTCAACGGTTTTAAACCCGATACGGAATTGGCTATTCTGGCCGGAATTCCCGCCACTTTTACCCTGCAACTCGAAGTTCATCAGGTTAGGTCTTTTGTATGGGATAAAAAAATAACCAGTCATGAAATTAAACGCACTATAAAATATGACAATCTCAAAAAGACATTTAGTGTCTACACTAATGGCAACCCACAGCCGGTTATTTTTTCTGATTTTGAAAGCGCGCAGAAGGCAATGGCGGATTTTAATGGAATTATTGCTGTTCCTCTGGCTTCGCTGGTTAAAGGGGGAAATTACTATCTGCTGATTAAAGTTAAAATGGATAAGGCACGCTTGCCCTTACATATGGAAAATGTCTTTTTCTTCGTTTCTTATTGGGATTTTGAAACAGCCTGGGAACGGCAGAATTTTTCCTATTAATTTTTGTTTTCCCAAAATAATTAATGGAACTGCTTTGATTAGCCAATGGAAAAAAAACTAAAAAAGAATAATATTGACGCAAAGGAATTGAGAAAACGCCGCCGTGAGCGGATCATTATGGTCGTTGTGGGCGTTTTAGCGATTACCTTTACTTTAATTGCCAGTAATATTTTTAACAAGGGTGATTTGCCTCTATCAACAAACATTTTCGTTTATGGTCTTACCAGCATTAATGTTATTTTAATACTCTTCCTGCTCTTTCTGATTATCCGGAATGTCGTCAAACTATTTTATGAGCATCGCCACGGTATTATCGGCTCCAGATTAAGAACAAAACTAGTGGCTACTTTTGTCGGGTTATCTCTTATTCCGACAATTTTACTTTTTTTATTTGCCATAAATTTTCTTTCTTATAGTATTGAGTTTTGGTTCAACATTAAAATTGGTGATGCCTTAAACAGGTCATTGGAAGTGGCTCAGGTTTATTACCAGCAAATGGAGGAACAAGCCAAGTTCAATGCCCGTCAAATCAGTGCGGATATAACCAAGAACCGTCTCTATGAACATGAACGGGCGGATTACCTGAAGAGTTTCATCGGTCAACGCCAAAAGAATTATAAAGTGGGCATGGTCGAAACTTATTTTGATTCTCAAAAAGAAAAAATAGTTTTTCCTGATGCCGAACATCCGGATCTGGTTCCCGTAACTCTCGATCCTAAAATGATAGAAGATATTTATTCCGGCAAAGAAGAATCTACAATTCAGGCTACCAATATTGGAGATGCAGTTGTCGGGATTGTGCCTGTATTTTCTAATACAGTGCCCTCGGAAGTAATTGGCCGCGTTTCGGTAAGTTACGTTATCCCCAAAGGCTTTGTGGATAAACTCAGAAGTATAGCCAACGCCTCGGAGCAGTATGGCAAGATTAAACTTCTAAAAAATCCAATTAAATCAAATTATATTATTACTTTATCCATCGTGACTTTGGTAATCATATTTTTGGCGACATGGTTTGGGCTGACTCTGGCAAAGGGAATTACTGATCCTATTCAAGATCTTGTCCAAGCCACTAATAGAATTACACAGGGAGATTTAGATAGCCGCATTGATATTGAGGCGGACGATGAAATTGGACTTTTAGTCAAGTCCTTTAATCAAATGACCAAGGATTTAAAGAAAAGTAAAAATAGTGTGGAAGAAGCTAATATTAACCTGGAGCAGCGGCGAAAATATATGGAAACAGTTTTGCGCAATGTCTCTGCAGGTGTTATTTCCGTGGACAAAACTGGAATGATCACTACTATTAATCGCGCCGCGGAGAAAATGTTTGATATTAAATCGGAGAAGGTTCTTTTTCAAAATTATCGTGATTTAATGATACCGGAACATCTTTCCCTTGTTGACGAATTTTTACAGGA
>PLMV01000034.1 GCA_003141615.1 Syntrophaceae bacterium | reverse complement strand
TGGTCATTTAATTCTTTGGACGCTTCCAGCGCTTGATTCTCCTTGGCTTTGCTGGCATCGACCCTGAATTTCGTTTTGCCCCATTCCCAGAAATTCCAACTGGCCACCGCCATCACGTACCAGCTTTCCGTGTCTTGATAGTCACTACCGGAAACAGATGGATTATCGCCAAACCTTGAATAATTGCCAACCAGACTTAAAGTGGGGAAATAATCGCTTTGCGCTATCCGAACTAATTTTCCCGCCTGCGCCGCCTTGAGTGATGATATTTTGAGCTCCGGCCTTGTTTTCTGGGCAACATTCAAACATTCTTCAAACGATTGGTTCAGTGGATGATAGGCCAGAATATCCACTACTTCTACCGGCGTAAATATTTTGCGTTTCAAAACCGTATTAAAACTGGACTTAGCTAACTCCACCGCATTTTTTGCTCTGACCAGGGCTTGCTTTCCATTAGCCAGCTCGACCTCGGCATGCAACAAATCATTTTTAGGGATCATGCCTACATTAAAATAATTTTCAGCAACGTCGCGATGGGCGCTGAGCATCTCGACCGACTGCCGCGCCGCATCCTGAATCCTCTGCGCCCGCAAAATGTTGAAATAAGCAACTTTTACTTCCTGTACTACGTCTTGATATTTAGCCGTTTCCTCTAAATGGGCGGCATCTTCGCCAATACTGTTTGCCTGATAATTAGCCAGAATTCCGCCGCCCGCAAATATAGGCTGCTTTGCTTCGATGGCCCAGTTATAATTATTCTGAGTTCCGGCTATTAGCTCCGTACCGTTTGGAATAATAGTGTTTAAGGGCGGGGGAACACCAACAAATTTCATAAAAGGAGCTTCGTTCAATCGTTGATAACTGTAGGATGTATTGAACTTCGGCAAAAATCCGGTAATGGCCTCCCTTTTCCGGGCAGTGGCGCTTTTGGTCCCTTCTTTGGCAATATTTATTACTATACTGTTTTTTAAGGCCATATCAATGCTCGCCTCCAGGGTTAAAGGCTCTTCGGCAAAAACCAGATGTGGAAAAAAAGCAACCGTGAAAAGCGTTAGAACAATTATGCGCCAATTTTTACTAATCATATTTTTTCACTCCCTTTAGAAAAATGTCCAGAATAAACCCCTTTTTAGAACTGAGGGACTCTTTTGCCGGCACTAACATCCATTCCATTGATGATGCTCTGATTAAGTGAAATAATGCCGAAGCCATATCATGCGGCGGCAAGGCACGTAATAAGCCTTTTTTTATACCATCTTTTAATAAATTTTCAATGAAGTTTATATGTTTGAAATAATCATCAATAAGTTTTTGGCGCAGCGATGTCATAGCTTCCGATAAAGCGGCATTTTCTCCTTTTATAAATAATCGGCAAAAATCTTTGTTTTTCTCAATAAACTGCGAGTGCGCATCAATTAGCGCTTCAATTTTACCGGTTATATCTTTGGCCGCGTTCGTTGCTTTTCTAATTTCAGCGTACATCAAATCGAGTTTTTCGCTGATCATCGTTGTGTAAAGATTCTCTTTGCCTTCAAAAAACTGATAAAGCGATCCGATGGAAAAACCGGAAGCACTGGCAATCTCCGCCACTGTGACGTTATGAAATCCTTTCGTGGCGAATACTTTTTCCGCCTGTTTCAGAATTTCCGCCCGGCGCATATTAAACTCGCGCTCTTTTCGTTCCAGTCTTTCCATTTATCAGAACCTTATATTTTTGAATAAGCATTCAAAAAAAGAATATGGATTCAAATTATAGAATATTTATTATTTGTCAAGGGGAATGTGTAATATTTTATTGTAAAACTCCAATTACGAAAGCGAAGCGCATCGGAATTGGTAAGTTGAACAATCCCGCAAAGCGGAGGGTAACATACCCGTGATTTCGTGCGCGGCATTTTAATTCAGTTAGTAAAAAAGTTAGTAAAAAAATCTTGACAAATGAGAAAATATTAATACAATTGTTTTAAAATATTGTTTTAATCGATTGTTTAATTTATATGAATTCTAAAATTAAAGAAAAGCCTAAAGTTGAATTGATCCTTGAAACTGCGGGAGAAGTCTTTGCGGAACAAGGTTACAATAAAGCCACGATAAGGAACATATGCAAACGTTCCGGTGTGAATCTTGCGGCAATAAATTATTATTTCGGCGACAAAGAAAGATTATATCTGGCCGTTTTAAAATACTACCGTGAACTTGCCATACGAAAATACCCCCTTACTTTCGGCATCAATAAAATGGATACTCCCGAAAAAAAACTCAGCAATTTTATTCATACTTTTATCTGCCGTTTCCTGGAAGAAGGAAAAACGTCATTATTTGGCAAACTTCTTGCCCGTGAATTTACCGAATCTACCGGGGCGTTGGATGTTTTAGTGGAAGATTTCATCAGGCCAACGTTCATTAAATTATCCTCCATCGTCAGAGAAATTATGGGCGATAAATCTCCTGACAAAAAAGTAGAACTTTGTGCTATGAGTATTATCGGCCAATGTCTTTATTTCCGCAATGCCCGGCCTGTTGTTTTCCGGCTGCGACATAAAGAAGGATATACTGACAAAGACATAAAAGAAATAACCAAACATATAATAAATTTTTCACTAAAAGGATTGCTTAACAACTAAAACATAAAAAAGGAAATTTGGTATGAATCAAACATCAAAGTTTGAAACGCCCACTGGATCTCATTCAACCAGGATTCAAAGATTTTTTCATTTTATCCGCCGCCACTGGGTAATAATTATTGTAACCATTGTCATTGTTATTGCGGGCATAATATTCATCAGATCAAATATGACAGGTAAAAAATCTCTCAATAGTGAGCGTCCACAGCCTGTGACCGCCGTAATGACCAATAAGGCGGATTTTGATGTATATCTAAAAGGGTTGGGTACTGTCATTCCCACAAACACCGTGACTGTCAAATCTCAGGTCAGTGGCCAGCTTATAAGCGTGCACTTTAAAGAAGGACAACATGTCAATAAAGACGACCTCATTGCAGAAATTGATCCTCGACCATTCCAGGTTCAACTTATGCAGGCCGAAGGTCAGCTTGCCCGTGATGAAGCATTTCTGAAAAATGCCAAGTCTGATCTGGCGCTTTACAAGCAGTTGATTGCTCAGGATTCTATTGCCGCGCAACAAGTCACTACGCAGGAAGCATTGGTGAAGCAGTACCTGGGCGTGATTGAAACAGACAAGGGTCAAATTGCCAATGCTAAACTCCAGCTTATTTATGCCCGCGTTATCGCCCCGA
>PLMV01000069.1:46773-47544 GCA_003141615.1 Syntrophaceae bacterium | reverse complement strand
CGGCGGTAACTGCAGCACAGTGGTATGCCGCCTGTGTGCTAACGTTTTTAGTTTTTTACCGGATAAAACCTGCAACTGAAAAGCACGGGATATCAAAGCAATGAATAAAACCAGGAACATTGTGAGAATGATGCTCATCCTGATTTTCAGCCATTTTTTTGATTCACTCGCCATATCATTCTCCCGATTTTTTTAAGACAATTACTTGATCATTATCAGGATAAGACATCTGCAATTTGCTTCTCATGATGTTTTCAATTCGTTGCGGTGATTTGAGCATCGCATATTCCAATTTCAATTTTTTTTGTTCTTCCAATTTTTGTTCTTTGATATTTAGTTCCGTAGCGATATTATATTCCAGTTCTGTCATGTGAATATGCGAACCGACATAGATCAAAGCAACAAACATGAACACTATGGCAAAAATAATAAAAGTCGAATACTTGATCCCGAAAGAAGATTCCTTTACTTCCTGGAAACGGGGCATAACTCGTGTTTCAACAGATTGCGCAGATTGTGCCATTTTAAACTCTCCGGGCTGCGCGCAACTTAGCGCTGCGGGCGCGTGGATTAGCTTCGATTTCTTCTGCCGAAGGAATTATTGCTTTTCTAGTCATGGTTTTTAACTTTGCCTCTCTTTGACAAACGCAAAACGGTATATCTCTGGGGCAAATACAATCTCCGGCCAAAGCGCGAAATTCATTTTTTACAATGCGATCTTCCAGTGAATGAAAAGAAATTACACAAAGGCGGCCACCGGGTTTCAACACG
>PLMV01000069.1:0-46767 GCA_003141615.1 Syntrophaceae bacterium | reverse complement strand
TCCGTGGTTGTTTCAATGGGTGACAACTGCCTTTTTCTTGATATTGCCCTGGCTATTCTTGCGGCCATTTTTTCTTCTCCGTAAAACTTGATAATATTTTCCAGTTCGTTTTGCGCGAAGCTGTTGACAATATCGTAAGCGCTGATTTTCAGGCTGCGATCCATCCGCATGTCGAGCAGCGCCTCTTGATTAAAACTAAANNTGTATTCAGTTGATGGGAAGAAACACCCAAATCCAGAAGAACGCCATCAACTTTCTCTATATTCAAATTTTCCAGTACTTTGCCTAAATCGGCAAAATTAGCTTTTATCAGAATCTTGCGTGAACCAAACTCCGCCAGCCGTTTTTCCGCGAACTGCAAAGCCTGATCATCACAATCAATTCCCACTAAAAATGCTTCTGTTTCTTTAAGTATCGCATAGGAATGACCTGCTCCCCCCACAGTGCCATCCACATAAATTCCCGTTTTACTAACCAAAAGCGAATCAATAACTTCTTTAAGCATTACCGGCTCATGATAAAAGTCGGCAACCATGATCTATATTCCCAAATCCGCTATGAAGTTAGTGCACTTTTCAATCTCACTGCCGGCCTTTTTCATTTCCTCTTCAAAACGATCTTTCGACCAGATTTCGATTACCTTCAGCATTCCGGCAAGAACAATATCTTTTTCCAATTTGGCATATTCGCGCAGAGTCGGCGGGATAAGCACACGTCCCTGTCCATCAAGATTGCAATCAACCGCTCCGGACATAAAAAAACGCTGGAATGACCGTACTTCCTTGCGCAATTTGGATTGATGAGCTACTTTTTCTTCAATTACCAGCCATTCATCGTAAGGGAAAACCATTAAGTACTGGTCCCAGTTGGTAATCACCATCCGGTTGTCGTACTCCTCCGCAAAGATATCGCGGAATTTGGAAGGAAAGATTATTCTTCCCTTTTCATCAATATTGTGCTGATATTGACCCCGAAATACAGACATTAGCTCCCTCCACGATAAACCACTTTACTCCACTGAGCCAACTATAAAGGTGGCATTTGCCTTTGTCAAGCAAAAAATTTAACTTTTTTTCGATTAAATAACTTAAAATCACTGGGAAAATAGAGAAAAGGGAACAGAAATAATTTTGAACTGGAAAAATTGTGGAAACAAAAATGTTGATTTACAAATTAAAGTATTTTTTTCATCCTTTTTTATTCAAGGTCTGACTCTTTAAATTGCTGTATTGATTCATTATTAATATGTCGATAACGATATGCTGCTTGATTATGCACATCCAAAGAAGATGAAAAAAAGTGCGAGCCGTCTTTTTTGGAAACAAAGTAAAGATAATTAACGGGAGCTGGATAAAGCGCAGCTTTTAAGGAAGTCAATCCCGGATTGGCGATTGGTCCCGGCGGTAAACCTTTTCTGACATAAGTGTTATAAGGCGACTTTCTTTTCAAATGACTGCGCAGGACTTTGCCGTCAAAATTATCCAAATCATAAACGGCCGTTGGATCGCTTTGTAAGCGCATTTTCTTTCTGAGTCTGTTGTGAAATACCGCTGAAATCATGGGCTTTTCCGCATCGTCACCTGACTCTTTGCCGATAATAGAGGCAAAGGTAACAAGCTGATGAGTGTTAAATCCAAGCTCTCCGGCTCTTTTAATCATTTCCGGTGTAACTTTTTTCAAGAACTGACTCACCATTATTTTCATAATTTGGCGCGTGCTCATTGAACGGTCAAAAAAGTAGGTCTCTGGAAAAAGGTAACCTTCTATAGAATCCGCCTTAATATTTAAAGATTCTAAAAAATCTTCATCGCCGGCCAGTTCAAAAAATAATTCTTTATCAATCAGTCTGAATTCATCCAAGCGCGCGGCGATTTCCTGCAGGGATAAATCCTCAGGGATAACGACCTTATAGTTTTTGATTTCTCCGCGCAACAGTTTGTCAATCATAGCCGAAGGAGTCAGGGAAGTGTTAAATTCATATTCACCCGCTCGAATGGAGCGTCTAGCATTTTTCTTTATGGCCAAGCTATAAAAGAAAACACGGTATTTAACCAGCCCGGCCTGATTGAGTATCTCCGTAACTTTTAGAAAGCTGGAGCCAGTGGGGATATCGACCAGTATAGTCATATTTTTATTATCAATGGACCTGGTTGAATAATTTACCAACAGAACACAAAAGAGCACAACAACAGCAAAAAATAGAATAACGTAGCGACTAACCATACTTGTAAAAAGGGGCATCTTAAAAAACTTAAACGAGAAAAGTTTCTTCATCCACACCTTCTCTCGTCGTTTATTTCCATCTGCAGAATTGGTTGTTCCGCCGGGTTTTTTATAAGTATTTTTTTGCTTTATTTTTTTCATTTTTTTTACGGATTTAATTTAAAACTATTTAGAGATTGAATTCAAGTATCCTTGAAGGATCAGGCAGGCGGCCAATTTATCCACCATTTTTTTTCTTTTTTCCCAACGGATCCCGGAGTTGATCAGTATTTCTTCAGCTTCTTTGGTAGAGAGTGTCTCCGGCCATTTAACAACAGGAATAGAAAAAGTTTTCTCCAGTAGCGCAATAAAACGATTTACTTTTTCGCACTGGATACCTTCTGAACCGTCCAGTCTAACCGGATAACCTATTACAATTTTCTCTACCTTGTCGTTTTTGATTAAACTTTCTAAAATTTCCCAATCATGTTTTTTTGTTTTTCTTATTATTGTAGGCCTTCCTTGAGCGGTAAGCCCCAATTCATCGCAGATCGCCACGCCAATTCTTTTTTCACCATAATCCAAACCAAGTATACGCAAGGAGTACCTCTTCTATTTAATTTTCTAACAATTCCCCCCGGCATTTTCAAGGATTAAATTATTTGATGTTCTTCACTTCAAGGTACAAACTTCGTCAATTTAACGTTGATATCAAATATAATGTTGTGAAAATGTAAGGAGTTTGTTATTTTCCGCAATATATTATCAAATCGAACAGGCAAAAATATGAAACATTTTGTTCTCGGCACAGCAGGACACGTTGACCACGGAAAAACCGCGTTAATTAAAGCTCTTACCGGAGTGGACACCGATCGTTTGAAAGAGGAAAAAAAAAGGGGCATTACCATTGAACTGGGTTTTGCCTCNNCCTTCCGGTCAGACACTCGGCATTGTGGATGTTCCCGGACATGAAAAATTTATCAAAAATATGGTTTCCGGCGCTGCAGGCATAGATTTAGTCATGATGGTCATTGCTGCGGACGAGGGCATCATGCCGCAGACGAAAGAACATTTACATATTTGCTCGCTTTTGGGAATCTCCAGAGGTGTTGTTGCCCTGACTAAAATTGATCTTGTCGAAAAAGACTGGCTGGAACTAGTCCAATCGGAAATTATTGAATTTCTACAGGGAACTTTTTTAGAAGGCGCACTCATCGTGCCGGTATCCGCCGTTAAACAAGAAGGACTTACTGATCTGATAAAAGCAATCGATGCGACTGTAAGTAAAATCAATGAAAAAGCGGACGATGGAATCTTTCGTCTGCCTGTGGATCGCGTATTTACGATGAAAGGATTCGGCACCGTTGTTACCGGCACACTGGTTTCCGACCATATTAAAATCGGCGAAGAGATTGAAATACTTCCCGGAGATATTACCGCCCGCATAAGAGGCATTCAGGTGCATAATCAACCGGTAGAAGATGCTTGGGCTGGCCAACGCACGGCTATTAATCTTCAAGGTGTTGAAAAATCGATCATTGAACGCGGCAATGTTCTTGTGCGCCCTAAAACTGTCTGGCCATCGCAGAGATTGGATGTTTTTGTCGAATTCCTCCCTTCTAATTCTAAAAGCCTGAAGAATCGGGCGCTCGTCCGCCTGCATACAGGCACAAGCGAAATTATCGCCCGCATAACATTACTGGATAAAGATGAGCTTGCGCCGGGACAAAAAGCCTTTGCTCAATTGGTTCTGACCAATGAAGATGTCATTGTTTCCGGTGACCGTTTTGTTCTGCGCAGTTATTCGCCGGTAACAACGATCGGCGGCGGTCAGATTATTGATCCCCTGCCCTTGAAGCATAAAAGACAAAACGATAAAATTATTGCCGATCTGAATATATTGCTCAGCGGATCGCTGCCGGAGAGAATTTCTGTAATCATGGAGAGAACCGGATTTTCCGGCATTAATTTGCGCGGACTTATTTTTCGTCTTGGTGTAAACACGAAAAAAATCCGCGAAGCTCTGGATAGTTTGTTTTCCAGCAAAAAAGCGATTCTTCTGGATAGCGAAGATACAACTGTCATCTCTGTTTACTTTTACAATCAGTTGGAAGAACTTATCGGTAAAAATCTTGCCGCCTATCATAAAAAAAACCCTTTGCAGGAGGGTATCTCCAAAGAACAGCTCAAAGAAACACTCGGCCGCACCATATCGACAAAACTATTCAATCTGGCACTGCGGAGCCTTGGTAAAAAAGAAACCATTGTAAGCGAAAAAGATAATGTTCGTCTTACAGGGCATCAGGTGCAACTGGCCGGTGATCTTGATTCTCTGCGTCATAACATTTCTCGGATTTATAGTGAGGCGGGACTTACACCTCCGTTTCTCACCGATGTTGTCAACGACTTTAAGGATCAAAAAGTCAAAGCACAAAGCATTATCAAACTGATGCTCAAAGACGGAGATTTGATCAAAATCAATGAAGAACTATGTTTCGCCAGTGGGTCCCTGAGCAAATTGCGAGACGATTACAAGGCAATGCTGGTAAAAGACGGCAAGGCGACACCGGCGACATTCAAAGATCTAACCGGCCTTTCGCGCAAATACATTATTCCATTGATGGAATATTTTGATGTAAATAAGCTGACCGTAAGAGTAGGCGATCATCGCATTTTACGGGAAAAAATATGAGCAAGACGATAAAAACCATTGCTTCCTGTGGCGCACGTGGTAAAAGCTGTCGAGCTTTTACGCAAGACTAATATAACGCTGACCGGCTATGTTCTTAGCGGCAGTATGAACATTTATTCTCAGGAAAGGCGGATAATGATTTGAAAACTAAAGAAATTTATCTCAAAGATATCAAACAGGGGGACAAGGTAGCTTCCACCTTTTTGGCTGCCGAAAAGAACATGGCCTTTTCTCTGAAAGGCTCTCCTTATCTGAACGTGCGCCTGAAGGATAAAACCGGCGAGCTCGATGGTAAGGTCTGGGATAACGCGATTGAATTAGATCAACAGTTTAAGAAAGGCGATATAATTTATATTGAAGGAAAAGCCGCCAATTATAAAAATTCAATTCAAATATCGATCGTCAAAATTATAAAGAATGCATGGGAAGATGTCGAACCTGCCGACTATTTACCCGCAGCCAAAGGCGACGTTGCCGCCATGTTTAATGAAATGCTTACCTATGTTGAAAAAATTCAGACCAAGCCGCTGCAAGATTTGCTGCAAGCTTTCTTCCATGATCAAAAAACAGCGGAACTTTTCCAGAGAGCGCCTGCGGCAAAAGGTTTTCATCATATCTATTTAGGAGGACTTCTGGAGCATACACTCTCGGTTGTACGCTTATTAGAAAAAATATCCGAACATTACCCAACCCTCAACAAAGACATGCTTATTACCGGCGGTATCCTTCATGATATCGGCAAAATATATGAATTTTCTTATGATCATATAATTGACTACAGCGATGAAGGAAGATTAATCGGCCATATTGTTATGGGCGTGGAAATGATCGATAAAAAAATTGCCGCTATTGATGATTTTCCTCCGCAATTAGCGCTGGAATTACGCCATATTATTTTAAGTCATCACGGAGAATTTGAATTCGGTTCTCCTAAACGCCCGAAAACCCTGGAAGCTTTGGTCGTCCATTACATTGATGATCTGGATGCCAAGTTTAACGCATTTCAAACATTAATCACTGATTCTACCAATGCCGATTCCGACTGGACAAACTACAACCGCCTTTTGGAGCGTTTTATTTATAAGGGTAAATAAACCCTGGTTCAATTTTTTCTGGTCATACATAAAAATTTGAACTTGATTTTTTGAGAAAAAAGAGGTTGTGAAGGGCGCGCCGCAAAACATGGACTTAAAGAGCAACGGTATGCTCTTTCTCGTTTGATCGTAGTTGCCTACACAAGAAAAAATCGTTCAAAAGAAAGGATAGTATCATGGCTTATAGGACGGATACTTTATGCGGGATATTTCATAATCAGGCATTGCGTTATGGAGACCAGGTTGAGCTTCTTCGGGCTAAGTTCGACAAGGACGGCAATCCGAGCAGCGAATGGCATTCGCGAACATGGAAAGAAACACGTGATGAGGCTATAGATCTCGCCAAGGGTTTGATGGTTTTAGGATTGAACAAAGGTGACAGGATCGTTATTTTTTCCGAAAGCAGACCAAGATGGATCATCGCCGATCAAGCTATCCAAGCCTGCGGTGCCGTCGGCGTTCCTCTTTATCCCACATTAACATTGGAAGAATTGGGATATATGGTATCGGACAGCGGAGCCAAGATAGTCATCGTTTCTACTCAGGAAAAGGGAGAAATGACCCTCAAGGCAAAGGCGCAGGGCATTCTCATAGAAACAATCATAACGATGAGTACCTGGGATGGCGCCAAACCGGCAGGTGTTTACACTTTTAATGAGGTCATGGCTTTAGGAAAACAAAAGGTAAGTGATCGGGAAGTAGAAAATAAAATAAACGCTGTCGTCCCTGAAGATGTCGCTTCCATAATTTATACTTCCGGAACTACTGGAAAGCAGAAAGGTGCCATCCTTACCCAAAAAAACTGGGTGTCCAATATTCATCAGTGTTCCAATTCCACACTCTTTCGTCGTCAGCGTGAACTGGGACTTCATCTGACGAGCCTTGTTCATCTGCCCCTATGTCACGTTTTCGGCAGGACAACCGACTATCATGTAGGAGCGCTTCGACAAGGAATGATCCTGGTTTTTGCTGAAAGTTTTGAAAAAATACCGAAAAATCTTCTGGAAGTAAGACCCAATGTTATAATAAGCATTCCTCGATTATGGGAAAAAATATATGACACCACAAAATCAATCGTCTCCCGGCAGAACAAGACCACCCAGTCAATTTTCAATTGGGCAATGAAGCTGGGTGAAAAGTATTGCAATGCCATGGCAACCGCAACAAGAATGGGTCAAATTGATTTGCTTCAATTCGCACTGGCCAACCAGCTTGTTTTCAATAAAATTAAAAAGACGGCCGGTTTGGATCGCGTCGTACTCGGCGCATCGGGCGGAGGCAAGCTCTCCAAAGATGTTTGCGTGTTTATCCGCTCCCTAGGTATTCAGCTTAACGAGGGTTACGGACTTACAGAAACATCGCCGGTAATTAACTTCAACGAACCGGAATTCAGCGGCAGCTTTGATCCAAGCAAGGCCGGATGGTTTGGCAATAAGATGATAGATTTAACATTGCATCTGATGGTTACAAAACAGGCGCAGGGATTGTCGCCTTATACCAATCCGATCCGTTCGCTGGGACTTTCGCTGGCTTATAATACCGTTGCCTATCAAATGCAGATCAAGCCCGGCACCGTCGGCAAACCGGCTCTCTGGACGGAGGAAAAAATCGCTGAAGATGGCGAAATTCTTGTCAAGGGCCCCCAGGTATTCAAAGGATATTGGAATTTGCCTAAGGAAACAGCCGAGACATTCACTGAGGACGGGTGGTTCAAGACTGGCGATATCGGTGAATTTGATAAGGACGGTTTTCTCCTGATTACTGACCGCAAGAAGGAGCTTTTTGTAACTTCGGGCGGCAAGAATATTGCTCCACATCCGATTGAACTGGCACTGACAGCCAAGCCTTATATAGATCAGGTCTGCCTCCTCGGCGACGCGAAGAAATATATCTGCGCTCTTATCGTTCCCGATTTTTCAGAACTTCAACGTTTTGCCAAACACAACGGCATTCCGGCATCTTCGGATAAGGATCTTGTCGCAAATGAAAAAATCCAGGCAATGATCAAAAAACAAGTGGATGAAGTCAACGAAACGCTGCCTCGTTACGAACAGATCAAGTACTATAAGGTACTGGACAAAGCCTTCAGCGTCGAGACAGGCGAGCTGACACCAACTTTGAAACTTAAGCGCAGGATTGTCTTTGAGAAATACAAAGATGAAATCGAAAACCTATACAAAAACTAAAACACATCACTCCAGACCTTTCTGGTTTTCAAAACCGGGAAGGGCTGGAAAGAAAATAGCTAATGAACGCGCCGCTTTCATTTCTCCCACTGGATGCCCGTTTTGCAACGGCATGACAGAGGCATTGTACTTGTACTTTTTCTAAATCGTCATGCCGGCGCAGGCCGGTATCCAGTCTTTCTTAATTAATTGTTATGTCCCACGAATTTCGATACTTCTGATTATATTGAATCAATACCATTTTACTCATAACTTAAGTTCATTAATATATTTGAGAAACCATCCAATTATATTCGGATATATTTATGATTAATTGTATCATTTGTATTGATTAATTACTTATTATTATTACTTACTATTATTACTTATTATTTATTATTATGTAATTATATCAATATGTTACGAAAGATTTTTCTTGACATCTCCGAATATTTAAATTAGAAAGTCAATCAAAATTTAGAGAGTATTTTTTGATAATTAATTTGTTCTTTGAAAATTTGGAGGAGACAAAATGGAATTATCGAGGCACGCATCAGTTAGGAAGCAGCAAAGAGGATTTCAGGCAGATGACATTGATCTTATAACAAGGTTTGGAACTCCTGTAAAAAGACCTGGAAATGTAGTTGAGTATCGGATGACTCAGAAACAGAAGAAGCATCTGATACAGGCTCTTGATAGAGTCGAAAAGAAGGCGGTTCTTTTAAGGGATAACGAGGAAACCATACTGACACTTTACAACCTTGATAAAAGAAAAAGGAAGGGGGAATGATATGAATTATGAGGATGGTTCAACTTCTTTATGGAGCAAGATAAAGTTTTATATTTTTATGAAACTGGGTCTTAATTTATGGGAATATATAATCTTCCACACAGACTATTGGAAAAAACCATATGGAATTACCTTTACGGGAAGTCGTGATTTTATAAAAAAACTAAAATATGATTTGCCAGACATAGACGATGATTTAGAAGTGGAAGTAAAAAAACAGAAATAAAATTATTGGGAGGTCGGATGTTTAAATAAATCCGACCTCTTCATAAAATAGATTTTAAAATATTATATCCTATTTGAAAATTTGGATGGATAAAAAATAAAAAGTAACAATAGAAAAAATATTTAAAAACGCTTATAATTTTCATAAAGATAGAAAACGATGGGAAATATTACAAAGGAGTTCGCAAATATTATGGCGGTAATAGGCGGAACCAAACGTAAAATTTCAGGAGAAATAGTTCGTATAGAAATTTCAAAATATCATGAAACGTATCTTTGGATTAAGCAGATTTGGGATACTCCTTATTTATGTAAGGGTAACGAGAATTTAAGGAATAAAGTTCACATAGGTGATCATATTGAGCTTTACGGCAATTGGAAAAGAGGTCCAGATACCGAATACCATCATGAAGGTTCTTTTTTTGAATTTAAAAGATATGTAATTTTGACATCACCACCCCCCCTGATAATCCCAACCGTCAATGACGAACATCAAAGTGAGATAGAATCCATATCTGAACAAAGACCGTCAACAGAAATACTCTCATTTTTAAGGGAAATTGGCGAACAACAAATATATTATACATTCAATGAATCTTCCGCAAATAATACTATTGCCCAGCATGTAAGATATCAACTAATGGAAAGAGTTGTTAAGGCATCAGCAACAGAAAAGGACTTATATTTTTTAACTGCCTTCTTTGATGCAAGTGCCTTAGATTCCCAAGTGCAATCTTTTCGTAAGGAAAAACCAAATTTTAAAGAAATACTAATCAAATTTTGGCAAGAAGCTGATGTAATATTGACAACCGCAACTCATGACATTCCAAAATATTCCGGTAAAAATTTTGAATTTGAAAATTCTGCGTTGCAGGATTTGTGTAATGCAGCACCCGGAAGGTTAAAACGAAAATATCTTCTTATTTGTTTTAAAATTGTCAATGATAAATATGAGCAAAACCTACAAAAAAATATTCTCGACATAATTCCAAACTATACGGTCGAACGTGCATTCCGGAACTATCTAATAAGCATATGGGGTGTCGATTACAAACTTGCCAATTGGTCGCTTACAAATGTTACCGGGCATTGGTTTGTTATTGACAAGCATATTATAAAGGTAATTGATAAGCATTTAAGAAAGACAACCGGATTGATACAAGCATCAGCTAAAAATGCCGATCAAATATTTCGGAAATGGTTTGGTAACTTTAACGAAGAGGAAAAATATTACAGCAATCTTTCTCAAGAGCAATTTGTAAATGCTTTTCCTGATTTTTTGCCAAATGAATGCGAATATCTACCCTTCATTGTTACACAATATCTTTGGTTCTACGGAAAATTTATTATGACAAAAGACTCTACAACAAAGATAACAAATACTGAACCTCTTAAGCAGATTAATCAAATCGACAATATATGCAAGATTGAGACAGGCTTATTAGCACCGGTAAAGGAATTATATTTGGAACAACCAGAAAGGGATATCTATTCATTGAATGACAAGGTTTCCTTTGGCCATGATAAGAAAAAAGAATTGATTGGGCTTCAACAAAATGTCGAAGATAATAGTAGTGTTAATACTACAGATCATTCTAATCTGATCTCAAAAGAAAAGTGGTTTGTTGTCCATGCCTGGGAGTTGTATAATATTAATAAGAATTTGATTGGTTTTAGAGATCCCTCTGAATGGAGGCCAATTAAAAAAGATCATATAGTATTTTATTATCGCACATCCCCAGCTAAACAAATCATGGGAATCTATAGGGTAGTAAATTGTCGAGAAGGAATTGATAAAAATTTTAAAATTACAAAAGAAAATGGAAAGAGAGAATATCTTCCATATCAGAACGCATTAGAATTAATAGATCCTTTTCAATGTCATTTTGATTCAAGTGATCGCGAGCGTCTTTCTTTCTATCACGTTTTAAATAAGTCAAGAACGTGGGGTAAACAACAGGTTTTCAAGATGAGCATGAGAGATGTAGAACTCATTATGAATCTTTAAATAACATTGCTTGTTAATCTATTTCAAATCCTGCTACATTCAACATTCCCAATTCTTCTCTACACTCAAGACAATAATCAGCAGGATTAACTTCTGTGGTATGTTCCAAAAATATCTTTCCCAATTCCACCATAGGGTTATGACCGTCATCTTCTTGTTCGTCAAATTCCCGGAAACAATTTTTGCAAACTTTCATTATATTATTAGTATTTTTTTGTGCGTCTACCATGAGGATAGGGCCTTCTGTTTCCACGTCCCGTATAGAGGCCTCTTTCCAATCTTATGATGTGCGCTGACTTAATCGGTCCACCCCACTTTCTCATACGTGCTTCTTGTATTGATTTTCCCTCCTCGTCGGTTGGGAATTCCCAATATCCTACTTTATGGGTCAAAAACAAAAAACCTATTATGACGATGATATATATAATTATCATCAATGGCACTGTATCTGGTCGATAAGTAAGACCCAAAGACGCAATACATATAAATCCAAATGTTAATACAAGAAATATAATACCACATGTTTTTTTATGGTTTTCTGGTTTTGGCTCTAATTTCTCTATGTGAATATCATCTATTGTTTTCGCCGGTTCCCAAAGAGAATCAGTTATACTCTGTTTTTCAAGCTTACTATGATAATCATCTAATATTTTATTTACTCGATCTTTAAACAGTTTATGAATTGCTTTTGCTATTCTAGCATATTTTTTACATAGAGCATTGTCACGCGGAGTATCTTTAGAAGTGTCAATTTGAATTCCTGTTTGTGTAGCTGTTATTTTAACATCTTCTTTCTCCACCATTGCAATTTCATTAATACAATCCCTTAAGATATTGTTACTCTCAATGTTGCTTTGACCAAGAGCCAGTTTGTCAATATAACTGTTTATCAGATTTATGTTTCTATCAATTACAGATGATAAATCATGTTTAATATCATTCACTAAATTTTCGACATGATCTTTTCCATCGTGAAATTTGCATCTACCAACTCCCTTATGATTAGTTTGATAACCAGCCGGGAGTCTGCATTTTTCACCTTTTGATGTTATTGCATCACAGGTCTTTTTCATAACCTTCTTATCCACGCCTCTTTAATATCTGCTAACGAGAGATAAACAGTAGGTATTCGTGGAACAGTATACTTAATTATTAAGGAAACCGACAACTACCCAGGCATGCGCTGGGCTTTGCTGCCAACAAAGATAGCCGAATGAAGGCGGATTGGCATTCATTTTCCTTTAAAATCCGGCTTTCTCTTTTCCATAAAAGCTGTAAAAGCTTCTTTCAAATCATCCGTTGTCAGTAAGAACATATTCTTTTGTATCGCCAGAACCATTCCTTCGCTGACGCTTGTATAGCGGCTGAAATTGAGAACCTCTTTTGTGCACTCAATAGCAAGAGGAGAGTTCTCGGTTATCTGCACGGCCAGTTGCCGGGCGGCCGCGTAAAGGGCGGTTTGATCAGCATAAACATTATTGACAAGTCCCATTTTCTCGGCCTGCCGCGAGGAATAATCGCCCACTGTGAAAGCTATCTCTCTGGTGTATCCCTGTCCTATTATCAAAGGAAGCCTTTGCAGCGCGCCCATATCGGCGCATAATCCAATTTTCGGTTCTTTGAGACAGAACGACGCGTCTTCTGTGCAGATGCGTATATCACAGGCAGAGATTATATGAAGCCCGCCGCCTATGCACTTGCCATGCACTGCCGCGATGACCGGTTTTGGACATTCCTCGATGGCGTTGCAGCAATCAAACAACGGCTGTGATTTTTTGATCATATCAAAAGGGCCTCTGGCTGTTGGGGTAAAACCTCCGGCGGCATCTATTAAATCCAGACCAGCGCAAAAAATTCTGGCCTTGCTCTTAAGGATGACAGCCCTCACCTCATCCATAGATCCCAGCGCTTTGAAAACACCGGCAATCTCCGCGGCAAATTCCAGACTCAAAGCGTTTAGGCTTTTCTCTCTGGCCATAGTTACTGTAGCGATATAATCTTTTATCTCCAGTTCAATAAATTTATAAGTCATATATTTCTCCTCAAAAAATTTACATTTATTTTAGTGTTTATTTAATTATTCTCAGGATTTTTTGTATAAAGAGTTCTTGGCTATGTACTGGCGGACTTTATCCGGCGTAAGATATCTTATGGATTTATCCGCTTTGATCATCTCTCTCATATGAGAAGAAGAAATATCCAAAAAGCTTACATGACGGAAATATATGGTGTGGCCGGTCGGGCCTTTAAATCCGTCAATTTTTTCATCGTAAGTAAATCGTGCGGCAAATTCTTTAGGCAAGATACCATCCAATTTCACATTCTCATAGCCGGGACGGGTCATTACGGCAAAATTGCACAACAGCAGAAGTCTCTCCCAGTCTTTCCATGTAGTAATAGCTTGAAAAGCATCCTGCCCGACGATAAAATATAGTTCTAAATCTTCCATGTACTTATTGAGAATATATTCAACTGTTTCCACGGAATAAGATTTGCCGGCGCGTAATTTCTCCACTTCGGAAAAGGAAAAATTAACATTTTCCTCAATTGCCAGACGAATCATATGCTCGCGATGATTAAAAGACGTTATTTCCGCCTCCAGCTTGTGCGGCGGCCTGGATGAAGGAACAAAAATAATGCGGTTCAAATTAAATATTTCCAGCATTTCTTCCGCTCCCCGCAAATGACCGAAATGAATCGGATCAAACGTTCCACCAAAAAGTCCCCATCTCATGTTCGTACCTGCCCATTGCCGTAAATTATAAATTTTGTTGTCGTTAATTCTTCCAGCCCCATAGGGCCGAAGGCATGAAGCTTTGTCGTGGAAATGCCGATCTCGGCGCCCAGTCCCAGTTCAAAGCCATCGCTGAAACGCGTTGAAGCATTGATCATTACAGTCGAAGAATTAACCTCGTTTAAAAAGCGCTGGGAATTGGCATAATCATTAGTGATTATTGATTCCGTATGTAAAGAACCGTATTTTTCAATATGCGCGATAGCTTCATCAATGTCTTCCACAATTTTAACGGCCAGAATCAAATCGAGATATTCCGCGTACCAATCATTTTCACCGGCTTTTTCAATATTTTTTAAGATCAAATTTGTTTTTTCACATCCTCTTATCACGACGCCGGCTTTTTTTAATTTATTCGCCGCCTGCGGCAGAAATTTACGGGCAATGTCCTTATGCACCAGCAAAGTTTCCAGGGCATTGCACACACCGGGGCGTTGAGTCTTGGCGTTTAAACAAACATTGACAGCCATATCAATGTCGGCCTGCGCGTCCACAAAAATATGGCAGACTCCCTTATAGTGCTTGAGTACCGGTATTTTGGATTGAGCGACTACTGCGCGAATCAATTCCTCTCCGCCGCGGGGAATGATTAAATCAATATACTCATCCAATTGCAACATTGCCGAGACAGCTTCGCGGTCAATCAGCCCAATAACCTGAATTGCATTTACAGGCAGGGACGTTTTGCGCAAGACTCCTTGCAGGATGGAAGCAATGGCCAAATTTGAATTAATTGATTCGGAACCTCCCCGCAGGATGACGGCATTCCCCGATTTGAGGCAAAGGGCGGAAGCATCAACCGTGACATTGGGGCGCGATTCGTAAATGATGCCGATGACTCCAAGAGGAATGCGCATCCGGCCTACCAAAAGCCCATTGGGTCTGCGCCACATGGAAGTTACTTTGCCCACAGGATCAGGCAGAGCGGCCACTTCTCTTAATCCTTTGGCCATTTGTTCAATTGTGGCTTGTTTTAAGGTGAGACGTTCCAGCATAGCACGGGAAATGCCCGATTTTTTAGCGCCGGCCACATCCTTGGCATTTTCCGCCAGAAGAAATTTACAATTATGCTCAAGTTCATTCGCCATCTGCAAAAGGGCGTTATTTTTTTCCGTCGCTGTAGCGCGGGAAAGTTTTCGCGCCGCTAATGCCGCGTCCTGAGCAATTTGTTTTATTGAACTTTTTATATCCACCGCTTACCCTTAAAAAATAAATTTGCTTGCATTTTCGCCAATTGTTGATAAAAACTGCCCCGCTTAAACAGATAACAAAAATTTAAAGAACTTGATTGTTTTCAGCCTTTAACAATAAGTATTACTGATGTCAATCTACAAAACAAAAGTTTACGTGTCAAGGCCTTTGCCGGGATAGAAAGAAATATGAGCCGAATAAGAATTAAAGCGGGAAGTCGAATTTACAAAATCATCAAGGATGGTGGATTTAATTTCGATTCTGTCTCCACTTATTTTGGACCGGCGGTAGGACCACGCTGGCTGATTGCCAGCGGCTTTGACTTAACTCTCTTGAAAGGCGGGTTTTTAGGCCGCTCCAGCGCCGTGAATCTGGTTGGCTCCTCCGCGGGCGCCTTTCGCTTTGCCGCCTGGCTGCAACCGGAGGCCATGGAATGTTACGGCAAACTTTTGGATGCGTATATCAACGTAAGATACTCCAGAAAAGACACACCGGCAACAGTGCTGGAAAAAATCACCGGCGTCATTAATGAATATCTCGAAGACGACGCGCTGCCTTTTGCCCTGGCTAATAAAAAATATCGTTTGGTTGTCATTACCGCCCGGGCACGCGGTCTTGTTGCTTTTGAAAATATCTGGTTGCAAAAACTTGGTCTGGCAACTTGTTATGTCTTTAATTATTTCAGCCGTAATAATATCTATCGTTTCGCGGACAGGGTTGTGTTTTATAATGGACCCAAGCCGCCGTCCTTTTGCTTTCGGTCGCAATTCCGCGGCAATTACGTGCAGATAAATGAAGTTAATTTTAAATACGCGGTTTTATCTTCAGGCGCCATCCCTATTGTTATTACCGGTGTGCATGATATTTATGGCGCCCCGCGCGGCGTCTATCGCGATGGCGGCCTTATTGATTATCACCTCACACACCAGTTTGCCGCTAAAGAAAATGAAATAGTGCTTTTCTTCCATCATCAGGAACGGATCATTCCGGGCTGGCTGGACAAAAATATAGTGCGCCGAGCACCGGACGCGGAAACATTAAGCAATGTTTTAATGATCTTTCCTTCTCAAAGCTTTATCGAAAATCTTCCGGGCGCAAAAGTTCCCGACCGCACGGATTTTGTCACCTTCATTGACGATCAGGAAACAAGAATCAAAAACTGGCGCAAAGCCGTGGAGTTATCCGCGCCGCTGGGCGAAGATTTTTTAGAACTGGTGGAGAGCGGCAAGCTTCGGGACGTGGTGGAAAAACTGTAAGTTTTAAGGTTTAATTCCATTTCTAAATCAATGATGATACCGCGGCGGCTAGGAGGAGACAACGAAGCGTATTATACATACGTTGAGGAAGCCGACGACGACGCCAACAAAGGTAGCGCTTGATTTAGAAATGGAATAAGATGGTTTGCTATGATTATTCAAACCCTTCTCGATCTTTACAAATCCTGCACGCTTTGCCCGCGCGCCTGCCGGGTTGACAGGACAAAAGGCGAGTTGGGCTATTGCCGTCTGCCTGCCGATATCGTCATGGATTGCGCTCTGGCCCATCACGGGGAGGAGCCGTCTCTTTCCGGAACGCGCGGAGCCGGGACAATTTTCCTTTCTTCCTGCAACCTGGGTTGCATCTATTGCCAGAATTATCAGATTTCTCACAGCGCGCAGGGGCGCCATTTAACGGTGTTGGAACTGGCCAAGGTCATGCTGGATCTTCAAAAAAAAGGCTGTCACAATGTCGAGCCGGTCACCCCGACGCCGCAGGTGCCTCTGGTGATGGAGGCTCTGTGCATGACACGCATGCAGGGACTTACGGTGCCGTTTGTTTATAATTGCGGCGGCTATGAAAATCCTGATGTTATTCGTTTGCTCGACGGCATGGTGGATATTTATCTGCCGGACTTTAAATATGGTCTGGAGGAAGACGGCATCTCGTTTTCCTCCGCACCGGAATATCCCCGCTTCGCTTTGGATTCCCTAAAAGAAATGGTGACGCAGGTCGGCGACGGTCTGGAATTAAAAAACGGTGTGGCTCAAAAAGGAATAATTATTCGCCATTTAGTTTTGCCCGGCAGAATTGAAAACTCCAAAGAAGCTTTAAAACTGATCAAAAAGAAAATATCAACGTCGGTTTTCCTAAGCCTCATGTCTCAGTACACGCCAATTGCCAAAGTGCGTCATCATCCGATTTTAGGTCGCAGAATCACCAAAAGTGAATACGAACAAGTAACGGATTATGCTCTCAAGTTAGGTTTCGATAATGTTTTTGTTCAGGAAGTTAACGACTACGAACTGACGCCCGATTTTGACCGTGAAAATCCATTTGATTAATTATGATGACTGATTTGAGTGGATAACGTAGAAATAAGACGGAACGTTGAGATCGGTTGAATTGGCTAGTTGGGAGTAGTGATCAATCTTTGCCCGTCCACTCTGGGAGATCAACACCGAATTCTAGGCTTACTCTTTGATTAAACTCATCGCGTTCCGAGATCTTTTCTCGTATGAACGCCACGGCCTCGAAATCCGAAAGAATCTTCACAATGTCCTTCAGTTTATCGCGGTTTCCGAGAATCCCTCCCGGTTGAGTTCGTGAACCTCCGTCGCGAGTTACCAAGATAGCCGCATAGTATGCGGCTTCGTAGATGATCTTGACGTCATTACGTTCATTGTTTGTTTTGGCACCTTCAGGAAACAGGGCGGCTTCTATCTTCCGGTACAAGGGATCATTAGGATTTATTTTCTCGTCAGTTAAGGTAAATATTTGAGAGAGCGCTTTTTTTGTACGTGCACTGTTTCCGCCAGCTTGTGCTTCCTTGAAGCTTACTCCCGACATATTGACAAGTATCAATTCTTCTTCCGCCCACTTTTCAATCTGGTTCATAGCCGACAGTTTGCCCCGTGCATTGATCAGATTAGTATCTATATGAAAGACTGGTGTGTAGAGCATTCGTCGCAGCATCTCTATAGTCATTTCATCATCCCAAGTTCCCAAAGGTTTTCATTGCCCTAATTCAATGTTTGGTATATTTTTCTTTTGCCACTTTTTACCTTCGTTGGAGATATTTGTAATAACAACACCGCCCTCCGTTACAAGGGTAATCTTAGGTTTAAGTTGATCGCGAAAATCAATAGTGCCAGAAGCTATTATTCCATACTGATTTTTCCCTTTAATATAGTGGACTCCTTTAGAGATAATCTTTTTTTCAACGACAAGGTAAACTTGAGCTTGAGTAAGTATCCCGATACCTGCAATGCCTTCAAAAATACTAACAATATCGATTGAAGAACCAGTATATTCCAAATGACCAATAATTGGAGGTTTATAGGATTGGTTATCTATTTTAAACTCTATAGCTATGAGTGTTCCGTAGCCGGTATCTGGGTCACCCGCAAAACTTATTGCAGGTAATAATATTAGGATAAAACAAAGTAAGATTCTCCTAATCATATTTCCTCCTTCCAACTATTAATATACTTGGTTGGTATTTTCCGATTTCCGATAAATTCATATTCTTTTTCATTTAGAATGAAAAGAGAAAATTATGAACAATGGGGTTGTAAAAAACTCCATGTTTTGGGGCTGTTCAAAAATGTTCAGATGCAAGGCGCGCAAAAACTGAGCCGCGAGGCGTATTATACATACGTTGAGCGGTGCGGTTTGCAGCGCAACATAGCAGACCATGGTGCCCTTCAGGGTATGGACTTTTTTCAACAGTCCTTACGGCATTTCAAATACTTCCACTCCCGCCGGAGGTTTGAATTGGAAAATTTTTTGCGCCAGTCCCGTATTGACGGAAATATTGGAAAATTTCAGCGTGGTGGAATTGCCCATAACATCATCGAAGCTTACCTGCAAAATATAAAAACTGTTTTTGTCAATTGTCAACTTGACTGAATTGCAGGCAGTCGTCTTTTCCCTGGGAGTCAACACAAGTAAATAATTTCCGTCCTTGTCATAAGCTTTGGGTTCGGCATATTTTATTACAAAATCATTTTTTAATTTTCCCGACCCGGAAAAAAAGTTAATCAGAAACTTCGATTGAAAAATACTTTCCGACTTCTGCGTGTAGACAACCTTTTCCCTGGAAAGGTAAAGCCACGCCTTTTGACTATTAATTATGAGTTTTTTGCCCTGGGGTTTTGTGTATTCCCAAAGCATGTTCTTTGGATTCTTAAAAAAAACTTTGCCTTCTTCCCTTTGAGTTTTCTTGATTGATTTTATAGTCGCTTCCTGAACGAAATCAGCCTTCAGGTCTTTTGTTTTCTCATAAGAGCTCTGAAGCTTTTGGGCAATATCGCCAACTGCTGGAAGTTCATCGGAAAAAACACAAGCGGGTAGAGATAACAGTGATAAAATAAGGCAAAGATTAATCCCTGTTGACGTAAATAGCTTATTTGTTTTGAAAAAATTTTTTATCATTTTTTTATAAAAAACCGGCCACAGGTGGCACACTTTTTCCTATGAAGTTTATATCTGCCTTTATCCTTGCCGCATAAGTGACGATGATAAAAGGCTATATTAATAAGTTATTGATTATATTCAATATTTAAGTTGCTCAAACCTTAGGCAATTTGGTGTAAAATCGTAACAATTACGCACTTACGAAGATTATCAACAAGGTTATCAACAACCATTTCCACAGTATTGTGGAATACAAATCCAAGTACCCGTATACAAGAGGATTTTTAAAAATTTCCCGTTTCAGCCCTTTTTCCCGTCTAATATTTTGACGCGCCAGCCGAATGGATCTTCTTTCAATCCATATTGAATTTGCAGAATTTCGTTGTAAAGCTTTTCCGCCATTGGCCCTGTTTTTCCGCCATTGATTAAATAATCTCTGCCGCTGTAATGAATCTGGCCAACCGGTGAGACTATTGCCGCTGTTCCCGAGGCAAAAGCTTCCTTAAGCTTTCCGTTTTTAGATGATTCAATAACTTCGTGAATGGTTATCGGCCTCTCTGCAACCTTAATCTTTAAATGTCTGGCCAGCTTGATCACCGAATTGCGGGTAATTCCCGGAAGGATTGTTCCGGCCAGAGGCGGCGTAATCAGTTCGTCGCCGATGACGAAAAAGATATTGCTGGTACCCACTTCTTCAATATATTTGTTTTCAATGGCGTCCAGCCATAAAACCTGAGTATAGCCCTTGCTGGTGGCAATGCGGGTGGCAAAAAGGCTAGCAGCGTAATTGATCGCCGCCTTGACGTTTCCGGTGCCGCCTTTTGTCGCGCGCACATGCTCCTGAGATACAAACATTTTAGTTGGCGAAAATCCCTGCGGATAATAAGTCCCCACCGGCCCCACCACGATAAAAAAGAGATATTCATTGGCCGGATGAACGCCCAAGGCCGCTTCAGTGGCAATCATGGTCGGACGGATATATAAAGATGTTCCCTGACCGTGAGGAACCCAGTCTTTTTCCAGAATAACAAGTTTTTTCATGGCTTCCATGAAGAGATTCTCATCCATTGACGGCATGCAGAGCCTTTCTGCTGACACATTCATTCTTTTAATGTTTTCCGTCGGACGGAAAAGATAAATTTCGCCTTTTGGGCCGCGGTAGGCCTTGAGACCTTCAAATATTTCCTGGCCATAATGCAGGCACATTGCTGTCGGATCTAATTGCAAGGGACGGTAAGGTTCTATTATAGGATCGTACCAACCCTTGCCTTCTTTATATTTAATGTTGAAAAAGTGGTCCGTCACCACCTTGCCAAAACCAAGTTTGGATTCATCAGTGGGTTTATCTTTTCTTTTTTTCGGTGACGCTTTTTTTATTTTAATTTCCATAAATGCCTCTTTCACCAGGCTGCTGCCTTAATCATATCTTTATTGCCCCGGATGTCGGTCTGGTATAAAATTTTCGCTTTGATATATCACTAAATTAAACTTCTATCAAGACTTCGATACTGAATTGCTTCGGCAATATGAGCAGGTTCAATATCCTTTTTGTTTTCCAGATCAGCGATAGTGCGGGATAATTTTAATATCCGGTTTACCGCCCGGGCGCTCAAACCCAGTTTTTCCATGGCCATTTCGATGAGCTTATGCGATTCTTCGTCTATCGGGCAAAAGTTCCGAATTTGTTTTTCCGTCATTCGGGCATTACAAAGAATGCCTTTATGGCCAAAACGCTTTGTTTGCAGATCACGCGCTTTGTTTACGCGATCTCTAATCGTTGCGGAAGACTCTCCCAATTCTTTATCGGACAGGGCTCGATATTTAACTGAAGGCACCTCAATATGTAAATCTATTCGATCCAATAGCGGCCCCGATATTTTAGATTGATACTGACGAATTTGCTGCGGGCTGCAGCGGCAGGTGTGGACGCGGTCGCCAAAATAACCACAGGGGCAGGGATTCATTGCTGCCACCAGCATAAATTTTGCGGGGAAAGAAGCCGTTACCGAAGAACGCGTAATTGTTATGGTGCCATCCTCCAGAGGTTGGCGAAGGGCTTCCAGCGCGTTTTTTTTGAATTCAGGAAGTTCATCTAAAAAAAGAACTCCCAGATGGGCAAGGCTTATTTCTCCCGGGCGCGGTGTTTGGCCGCCTCCAACCAAACCGGCATCGGATATCGTGTGATGCGGCGAACGGAACGGTCGCACCGCAATTAACATTTCATCTTTATTCAAGGAACCGGCAATGGAAAATACTTTTGTTACTTCAATTGCTTCCTCAAAGGAGAGATCGGGCAAAATAGTAGGCAGCCTTTTGGCCAGCATGCTTTTGCCGGAACCGGGCGGGCCGATCATAATCATATTATATATAGTTTAATAAACATGTAAAAGAACATCTTATCACCTAGAATCTCTAAGTTATGGTTATAAGGTACCACAAAAAAGGTTGCATAGATAGAGGAAACTTTGGAACTTTTGGACTGGATTTAGAAAATGTAATTGTCGAAGTTACAAAATTAAAGACAGTATGAGGGGATAGGCAACGGCTGATCACCGAAGCCAACAAAGTGGTAAATCTCCTGACCACTTTCCCCTTATTAACTTTAGGAGACCGAAGGAGAACGGAAATTGATAAGAACAAAAGAGGCCATCTCCTCCCAAAAGATGGGACTCAAGGAAAGAGCATTGAGGGCTGTGCTTGTGAAACATAAAATTCTACTGGAAAATATTGAGCAAGGGACAGGAACGTCACAAGATAAAACGACAGAAGCGTCACAAGATAAAGGTAATTGGTTGAAAAGTACAAACTGTAAATTTGGTCACGGATATAAACTTATGACTCCGCATATGAAAAGAATTACTTCTGAACTATTTAATTTCCTTACCAAGGGGGAGCATCTTTATAAGAGAGGCAAAAAGCTTCGTGACCTAGAAATTCTGGTTGCTAACTTACTTGCAAGAGGCTCATTACGGACATTTCAGGGTAAGGTATATAGAACTTGTGAGCCAGTTAGAATCTCACGTAGTCGAAAAAGCTATACGAAAAGCAGGTATACCAGAGCGTCATCATATATTATAGACTTGCTAGACATGCTGAAAGGCGCCAGCCTCCTAAAACAGGCAAAGGGGTATCGTACAAAAGAAGAATCAATGCTTACGCGGATCTGGCCGACCGAAAAGCTGCTTACAATGTATCAGCCAATTGACCTTACAATTGACTTGGATTTTGAGCATGTCGAACTTGTCATCTTACGGGACAAGGACAAGAAAGAGATGAAATATAATGATACTGCTAAAACTAATCGTATCCGAAGGATATTGCGTAATGCCAACATACTCAACAGACAGGCGGTCATCCAAGTAAAAACTCCAAATGGCTATCAACGGATCAATACTGACTTACATGCGATCTTTAACAACGGCAGTTTTAATCAAGGTGGGCGTCTATACACTGGGTTTAATGGTTATCAATCACTTTCAGAAGATGAACGTGCCAACATTCATATAAACAATGAGCCGACTGTAGAGCTTGATTTTTCTGGTTTACATCCGCGCTTACTTTACGCTATCGAAGGACTTCAATACGATTGTGATCGCGATCCTTACAAAGAAGTGTCAGATGATGAAGCCCTTCGTCCACTGCTTAAAGAATTATTGTTTATGTTGTTATATTCCAAAAACGAAACAAAAGCAGTAGCAGCCGGGAATTATGAATTTTGTTTCATTAGCTACCGAGAATATTTTAAACGCCTAAAGACAGCCGGGTTGAAAGTGAAAGACCTCATCCAAATGTGTAAAGTTGCACATAGTCCTATTGCAAGACATTTCTCCGCCCAAGCTTGTTTTAAATTGATGAATATAGATTCTAAAATTGCTCTTGATGTCATCGAACATTTCACCGTCAAAGATATTCCAGTTCTAGCGATTCATGATAGTTTTATTGTGTCGGCACAGTACGAAAATGAACTCAATGAAGTTATGAAAAACGCTTATCGAAAGCATTCTAAAGGATTTGAATGTCCTGTTGCCCGCAAGCAATCTGCTAATATCATTTTAAAATATGCCAATTCATATTAGTTAATATGGGGCGTGGTGTATGTGTGTGGGTACGTATATGTGTGAGGAGATTGTAGTAGTAGTGAGTTGTGGTAGGGATAGAGGAGATATGGGAGATTTCGCTCCTGAGATAACTTATTTTTCTCTATTGATCTAGGCATAAAATGGAGGGTATACACGGATGGGACGCGGTGATTATTATCGTATTGGGAGGAAAGATAGAACGTCTGACTATCTCAGTATCAGTATTGCAGACATGAACCGTTATAAAGTATTTCAGCGGCGTGGTCGTCATTCATGGGGATGGGAAAAAAATGGGGAGATTGACAATTCTCTGTCCTTTTATCTTGATGATCATATCACCTTCCATTACTCAACAAAGGGACAAGATGGTAGCCCTGTTGACGTGAACAAATCCATTCCTTTGACTTGGACACCTTGCAACTTTGGTGGGAACCGGCCGTGGTTTGTTTGCGATTGCGGCATGCGAGTTGGCCGGTTGTTCTTCCATCGACAGCATATTGTCTGCCGTAACTGCTTCAACTTGGTTTATCCGTCCCAACTGCAGGATGAACTTGGCCGATTGCGGTCAAAAATTGAAAAGATCGAAGCCAAGCTGGGAGATGGATGTTCCAGACCAAAAGGGATGCACTGGAAGACATTCGAGAAGCTCAAAGCTAAAAGGTTTGAGACATTCGTACAAAAAGATAATCTGTTCTGTTCGATTGCTGCGCGAAGATTTCCGGGTATGGAATTTTAGTTTAGGTTCATCCGATTGATACATACTTTATGATTTTAAAATGCCACCACTATCAAATTCTCTTTACAGAGATTGTACTATGGAATATTTTTTAACTAATATAGTCCACATGCGCCAGAAGTCCGGCTGTCAAATTTTTTATTATATATAAAATTACATCTTTATTCACCGCAGATAGCTTTAAAAATGTCGTATTGTGGGTATAGTGGAGATTGATCAACATTTATCCACCCATAATCATGTGATTTAATTTTTTTATTTTTCCAAGTTTTAACTAACGTCCCATCGTTTATGTAGGTATTACCTTCAAGATTTCTCTTTAGTCCTTTTGCGCAATCAGCTTCTTCCATGCTACGCATATAATATGCCGGAAAATGTGGGTCTCGGATTTCGATCCACATTGATTTAATATTTTTACCAGTAACCTTCTGTGATCCTATTGTTTTCCATGTGATTCCCTCCGGAAATGGTTCTTCATGTAAAGAAATGCCCATCATGAACATCCCGTAGTTAAACTTTCCGGGAATGGGTGAAGCCGATGCGTACGTTATATGTTTAAGAGTATCTCCCATTCCTTCTGCAGTAGAACCAGCTTTTACTGCTGCATATTTCATCTGTTGCAGATCTTTTGAATTTTTCGTCGTTTTCCATTCGAGATTGGCACTTCCTCCAGCAGCGACGACTGATGGACTATTATGTTCATTAAACCATTTTAAAAGAGGCGTGGGTAAAGTTGATGCGTTTTTTACGCCGTACCACGTTATTTGTTTTCCATCGACGATCATTATAGCGTATGCTTTCCCCGACCGCCTATTAATCGCGAAGGCTGCTTCATCGCTGCCACAGGCGTGTGGCAAACAACCAGCTCCCACGTAAAAACCATTTTTCAGTTCAACACCACTCGACACATCTATCCTAGGCCTAAAGATACCATAGCTTTCAGGGTCTAAAAGAAGCGACTGAAATTTACTGACAATGGCCGGCTCTTTAAATATCTCACGCGGATGTTGGCCAACATACTTGTCTAGTGGCGGAAGACTCTCCTCTGGGGAGATTGACGTATCATCCTTGGTGTTGCTGGAAGCAGTAGAAGATGAATCGGGGGTTTCTGTTTTCGGGGGAGAGGAAGGATTTGAACAAAAAAAGATGGCGGAAAAAATGATAATGATTATAACAATAGCAGTAACTATCAATCCATGCGCGTCTGTTTTTTCCTCTTGATTTACATTCACGTGAGCCGGCTTAATCTTATATCCACAATGCGGACAACTATCAGCAGTATCACTGACTGATCCTTTGCATTCTGGACACGTTATAAGCGCCATTGTCAACCTTTCAGTTTTATGATTTTAGTAGCATAACGGTGTTGCGAATGTGCAGCGAATACTGCTCAACTCGCTTGTCCTCCGGTCGAACGTTATAATGCCACAGAAGCGAATGCATTATTGAGCGACTGAAAACCTAAGTATCCTTTGTACTTCTCAGCATCATCCTTCTTCATCCAGAAATACGGCCATGATTCATTATTCTTTTTGCATGCCTTCATGACCTCTACGACAACATTGGAGGGGACAAAAAATACTTCAGGAAGATTATCGCCGTTTGGCCAATCATGTAGCCAGACATATGCGTACCACAGATACTTGTCATCGCGCTCTATTGCAGCGTATGACGTAGACCACAAGTAGATATTGCCTTCATTCTTCGTTTTTCTAGTGGCTTGAGTGCCAGTTTTCACCTGTACGCGAATGGAATGTCCACCCTTTTCATTTGAAACTATCAAGTCAAAGCCTGGTATTCCAGCACGAGGCATCGCAACTATGAGATTATGACCGGAGAGGTATGCTGCGACATAGTGTTCACCGCATGCGCCGATAATTGTATTATTTGTTTTTTTCATGTTTTTGTTTCTTTTCGCCTTCTCTCTGGATAACAGGCAGAAAATATGTTCTGTTGATTTCTTCAATTGCATCACTGATGCTTTTTGATTCGTATGACACTTACATATCCCCCGTCGGAAATAACTATTGACCATATACAGCCAATACATAGAATATGTAAACTATATTCTGTGCATTGGATTGTTTAAACCTCCTGATTTTCTGTCAATATGAATAAAAATAACAGGGAGGTTTATAGTGGATATAAAACAGATGATTGGTGCCCGCATTGCTGAAATAAGATCAAAGAAAGGCATGACGCAGGAATACTTGGCTGGTCAAATGGGCATCAGTTCCAAATATCTGAGTAGCATTGAGCGGGGAAAGGAAAATCCAACTCTAAAAACTTTCATAATCCTGTCTGAGGCTTTGAATGTTGACCTTGGGGAAATCTTCCGCTTCGTACATATTGAAGATGTGTCAAAAAGAAAATCTATGATCATGTCTCTCATTAATGCTGGAACTGATGATCAATTAAAGCTTGCTTTCAATGTCCTATCTGCAATGATTCAAAAATCATAATGATAAATATTAAAACACTCCGTTGCCGTCCAATAATTAATATCTCTGGGTAAATTCCCGGAAGCGTGCTTGCTTCGTTCCTTGTATTTTTAGAAACCACGCAACTTGCTGTGGAGAGGTTTATTCCAAAAAGATATTTTGTCCCATAGAAAATATGTTCATTTAAAATGTTATAAAAACATAAAAGAAAAAGCTTGATTTTTGTTTATGTTTAATATATATTAATAGCATTAATTTCACGTTATCTTTTATTGGAGGCGTTGAACATGAAAAGAACAAGAACCCCATCCGCTAACCCCTCTCTTCACACACCTCGAACCGTTGGTTATCTACGTGTCAGCACTATTGATCAAGACCTAGAAAAAAACAAATCTGATATTCTTCATTTGGCCAACGAGAGGCGATTGGTTCCAGTAGAATGGGTCGAAGAAAAAGTCAGCGGAACAAAGGATTGGCGCAAACGCAAATTAGGTGAGGTAATGACTACCCTTCAAACCGGGGACACGATCATTGTTTCTGAACTTTCAAGATTGGGTCGCTCAACTCTTCAAATTTTAGAGGTAATGCAGGAGGCAAAGAAGAAGGGAATAGCTGTTCATGCTATTAAGAATGGTTGGAGCCTCAATGGTACAATGGAAAGTAAAATTGTATTGCAAGTTCTCGCAATGGTCAGCGAGATTGAACGTGACCTTATTAGTGCCAGAACCAAAGAGGGCTTGAAAGCCCGTAAAGAGGCCGGAGTTAAATTGGGTCGCCCAAAAGGGCCGGGGAAGAGTAAACTTGATATTCATCGGGAAGACATCATTGAGGATTTACAGCGGGGAGTGACGAAAACACGGATTGCTAAGCGTTACGGGACTACACCGGAAAATCTTCAAAACTGGATACAGAAGCATCAAATAAAAAAGGGATTTACGCCATGAAATTTGCCGCACACGCTATTTTCATTATATTGGTCATGCTCTGCATTGCCTTTGTCGAGCGAAGGCATTATAATAGGCTTAGTCATGCAGAAATGTATTCGGATAAAAGATGACAGTAGAAAGTAATAGAAAAGAGGATACCGAAGTGACTCCGAAATGTTACAGCTATATCCGCTTTTCCACTTTGGAACAGCAGAAAGGCAGCAGCCTTGACCGACAACTAAAAATGAGTGAGGAGTATGCACGGGAACACGGCTTAGAACTTGACTCTATGCGTGACCTTGGCCTTTCAGCTTTTAAGGGTGAACACCGAATGAAGGGCGCTTTAGGACGCTTTCTTAAGCTTGTAAAAGATGGGAAGATTCCCAAAGGCTCCACACTAATTGTAGAATCCCTAGACCGTCTAAGCCGTGAGCAGGTATTTGATGCGCTGGACCAGTTCAGAGACATCATTCGAGCTGGTATCCGAATTGTAACCCTTACTGATCGGATGGAATATACCAAAGAAAGTTTAAACGCAAATATTGGTCAACTCATATTCAGCCTGACCATTATGAGCCGCGCTTATGAGGAGAGTTTGATCAAAGCTAAGCGATTAAGGGCTGCATGGGAACAGAAAAGGGAGAAAATAGACAAGAAAAAAATCACTGCTCGAGCTCCCGCATGGTTGAAACTCTCAGAAGACAAAACTCATTTTGAGATCATACCCGAACGAGCTGAAATAATCCGCCGCATTTTCCAAGAAAAGCTTGCCGGAAAGGGAACCGAGCTTATTAGCAAAGAACTGAACAAGCAGACCGCATGGTTACCCGATAAACAAAAGCGAAATAACACACCGTCTGGATGGCATGAGAGTTATATACAGAAAATTCTCCGTTTCTCCGCCGTGATGGGGGAATATCAACCACATACACTCGTAACGGATGAACATGGGGTAAGAGTTCGCAAGCCAATAGGAAATGCTATAAAAGGCTATTTCCCAGCTGTGATTCCGGAAAATTTGTACTATTTAGTTCAGAAACTGTTGGAAGAAAATAAATTGAAAGCAGGGAACAGCGGAGGGCGAAACGGCAGAATAAGTAACCTCTTCGGACACATTGCCAAATGCGGATATTGCGGGGCTCCTATGGCTTACATTGACAAAGGTCCTAAACCTAAAGGCGGGAGTTATCTTGTCTGTGATACCGCACGCAGGGGATTGCCTGGTTGCAAAAGGCGATCCATTAATTATGAAGAATTCGAGGAAATGATACTGACATATTGCAGAAACCTAAACCCTGCCGATCTGTTGCCGGGCAACGAGGAAAGAGAATCTGCAATGAAAGTATTGCAGGGACAACTTTTTACGGTGCAAGGGCGCTTGAAAGATCTTGCCACAAAAATAAGAAACCTATCTGACAGTATCGCCACAACCGACAATCCTGCTGTCCGGCGTATTCTGGAAAAACAACTTGCAGATATTCTTGCTAACCAAGAAACTTATGAGGCAGATGAAAAGCAGATAAAACAGGACATAGTGCGTCAATCACATTCCTATGATGAGACTGACACTCAGTTGGAGTCCTTACGAGAACTGTTATCTTTCATGCGGGAACATACAGGAGAAGAGTTGGCAGAAGTTCGGCGACGATTACGGGTGCAATTACGGGGACTGATTGATAGGATAGACGTTTATCCAGTTGGTACGTTTCGTATGACTCAGGAACACGTAAAGGCAATGCTTTCTGCTATACTGGACGTTGAACCCGACACGACTACTGACGAATTGCAAAGGCAGGAAGAATATTTGAAAGCACAGATAGAAAATAAAGAATTACGAAAGTTCATTATACATTTCACTGGCGGCAGCAAACGATCTATCGTACCAACCTCGAAGGAAAAACTAGTGCTGGACTTTGATCGTGAAAATGGTATAATACGTAATATATTCTCAGCTATTGATGGAGAAACCGTTACAGTTGAGTTTAAAAATTAAACTGTACACAATATTATTACATTATGGCCGCCTGCCGCCGCAATTTCCAGCGCTCTCATTGCCTGCTTCTGACCTTTTATTTCATTAAAATCGACGTCATATTTACGGGTTTTTTGGAAAATTTGATTTATGTCTAAAGAAACCGGCTCAATATTACTCCGGCCGCCTAAAAATTCCACAACATCCGGCAGTGTTTTCACCGGAAAGACGTTAATCCCTTTCACCATAGCCGCTTCCGCGGCGTTTTCTTCGGGAACAAAAATTGACTTGATGCCCATTTCTTTTGCTTTAAAAGCGGCGGGCAAGATACCGCTTACGCCTTTGATACTGCCGTCAAGAGACAGCTCTCCAATAAAAAAACAATTCTCCAAAGCAGCTTCTTTAATTAATTCTTCCGCGGCCAGAATGCCCACAGCAATGGGAAGATCAAAACCAGTTCCTTCTTTTTTAACATCAGCGGGAGCTAAGTTGATGGTAACATGGCTGCGGGGGAAACGATAGCCGGAATTTTTTATGGCGGCCTTAATCCGATCTCTGCTTTCTTTAACCGAAGCATCAGGCAGACCAACGGTAGCAAATTGAGGCAAACCCTGGGATATGTCCACTTCTACGAACACTGGGTATGATTCCATGCCGATTACGCTCATACTGATTACTTTAACGAACATTGGGCCTTCTTCAACGAAAATTATAATACCATTTTGCTTTGAAGCTGCCGCCTTTTCGGCGTCACTTCCCTGTAGGGTAAAAATTTTATTTTTATTGCACGCCCTTTGGTTGCGCACCCAGTCAAAGGATCAGTTTCATCAAGGAGGATGCTCACCGGCATTCGCCGGTCAGGCATCCGGCGACTAATACGTTGAGGAAGCCGACGACACTGCCAACAAAGTTAGCCGAAGACCAGGAGCGCTTCCCGCAAGGGAAGCGCATGATAACTTAATTTTACCTTACCGGTAAGTTACCACCTGCAAAGTGGTAACTTATAATCAAATCTGTGTAAAATACTAGCTAATCGGAATCTTTATATCAAGATATTTCCTTAAAAAAATGGTTTGTTCGATTAATTAGTCCTCTTGATTTGTATGGAATTCGCAGTGGAGCCCCCTCCGGCAGGAGCCGGAGGCTCCCTATAATAATGAGACTCAGATATTACAAGCGCAGCACAGTAATATCTGCAAGTTGAATTATCCCACGTGCGAAGCTAAGTGGGACTATATGAATGAAACTCAAATATTACCAACGCAGTGCAGTAATATTTGTTAGTTGAATTGTCCCTTGTGCGAAGCACGTAGGGATATCCCGCGAAGCAGAGGATAAAGCGACCTCCCGCGAATTACGGCGCATTCCTCCCCAGATTAAAGCCGGAGGATTGCAAGTCGCGGGATCAACATCTCAACGTATCTCACAGTTCAAAACGTATCACAAGACACGAATCACGCTGTTGGCACCCAGCTTATACCTATTGACCGCCTCCTGTTCCTCAGCTCTTTTTTAGAACCAGGGAGTAGCCTTTCTTTCGGAATAATCTCAGGCAGGCATCGGCGACATCATTGTCATAAAGAATTCCCTTATTTTTCTCGATCTCTTCAAGGGCAATCTCAATACCCAGGGCCGAACGATAGGGACGGTGGGAAGCCATGGCTTCCACCACGTCGGCCACCGCCATAATCCGCGCCTCCAGGATAATTTCATCCCCTTTCAGATTTCTTGGATAGCCGGATCCGTCCATACGTTCATGGTGTTGGTAGACTATATCCGCCAACGGCCAGGGAGATTCGACATTCTTCAGCATTTCGTATCCGCTCTGGGAGTGTCCTTTAATCAGGGAAAATTCAATGTTTGTCAGCTTGGAAGGCTTGGACAATATCTCTGCGGGTATTGATAATTTCCCGATGTCATGGATGGAACCTGCCAGACGGATTCCTTCTATTTTCTCCTGATCTAATCCCATCTCTATGGCAATGGCCCTGGCAATATCCGCAGACCTGACCTGATGACCGGCCGTATAGGGATCTCTCATCTCTACAGCGGTTACCAGGACCTGAATGGTGACACCAAAGGATTTCCTGAGATTTTCAAGGCTTTGTTGAAGTTTTTCTTCCGCCCGCTTGCGCTCGGTAATATCTCTGGTTTCACCCAGCATAAATGCAGGTTTTCCGTTTTCATCCCGTATGATACTTAAGGTATTCTCAATCCACAACAGATGACCGTCCTTATGGCAAGCTTCCAGTTCCAATGAATACTTATGGACATAGGGCAGCGGATTTGCCAAAGCTTTGGGCATTTCAGTTGAAAACGAATCCAGCATTTTCTGAAGAGATTCTACCGTGAGAAATTTCTTCAAAGAGAGCTTTATGATTTCATCCGAAGTATATCCATACATTTTCTCCACAGAGGGACTGACATAGATCGTTTTTATTGTGTTTAAATCCATTAGCCATATGTGCTCTGTCATATTGTCTGCCAGGAGACGGTATTGCTCTTCACTTTTTTTCAGCGATTCTTCAACTTTCTTACGCTCGGTGATGTCACGTATAATCCCTCTAAACCCCGTTCGTTTACCTGATGAATCTTTTTTTAACGATACAGATTGTTCAATGTATCTTTTGGTCCCATCTTTTCTTATAATCTGCCAATCGAATTCTTTGGTGGATTCCCCTGTGTTGTAAACTTTATTACACGCTTGAAAAACTTTTTTTGCGTTTTCTTTGTCTGCAATCTGACGGTTATTCATGCCCATCATTTCTTCTTCGGAATATCCAAGTATTCGGCACATTGAATTGTTGAAAAAGGTGAAATTACCCTTAATATCTACTTCGTAATAACCATCTTTGATATTTTCAAGAATGGTTCGATGTTTTTCCTCACTCTTACGCAGCGCTTCGAGCGCAGCCTCCCTTTGAGATTCCACCTGCTTTTTACTGTTTCTAACCGTTGCTTCTTTTAATTCTCTGGTTATGGCCGGGCAAAGACGTGACAAGTTAGATTTCATTAAATAATCATGGGCGCCTAGACGCATACACTCTATGGCATTTTCTTCGCCGATGGCGCCGGATAAGATGATAAGAGGAATATCGATATTTGCTTCTTTTAATACGGCAATGGCTGAGGGTGCATTGAATTTCGGCATTTTATAATCGCAAAGGATGATGTCCCATTGCTTCTCTTTGAGGGCTTTTCTCATTGCGGCGGCGGTTTCCACCCGTTCATACAACGGATTGTATCCACTTTTATTAAGTTCACAGATTATAAGCAGAACATTATCTTCCGAATCCTCAACCATTAATACCCGGAGAGATTGATCCTTCATAGAGCTGCTTCCTGTGTGTTGAAATAATTCTAGTGGTTGAAATGTTAACTAATGACTGCCATGACCGCCAGAGGGTTCTTAATCAGAGGCATCTGCATCCATCTGTTTAATAATATGCATTTATCTTTATATTATGTCAAGCTGAATAGCCGCTGCGAAATGCTTCAATATCATCTTTGATTTAGAGATAGTATAATATGAGGATAGANNTCTATTTTTAAGAATAGATTAACCCCTGTTGCCTCGGATTCAATTGAAACTGAATCAGGATCAGCGCCCGCTTTGCCGGCCAATTCAGTCAACTCGGTTATGTCTCTATGGAATAAAAACCATTCCCCAAATTCCATACAATCCCTTGATGTATTTAATGTTGAAAAATTGCCAATAACCATCTTTCCATTTATTGTTAACATTTTCATTAATGAGCGCAGTAGGAATACAAACTTTTCATTATCGAGATAATCAAAAAGTCCTGCAGACCAGATTAAGTCGTACTGTTTTTCCGAACGGAAACGAAATGCGTTTTCACAAAAGAAAGTAATATTCGAACCATTGAGCAGTTGTTTGGAGTATTCTATGGCATTTGAATCCATATCCAGACAATCAAAATGTATTTTTGACAATGGATGTTCACATTTGTATTCATAAATATCACGACATGGGCCGCTAGCCATATCCAACACGGTCGGTTCTATAATCTGTGATCTGTCAATTTCAGACAACATGTTCTTGAAATATTTTTTTCTGTTCCGCACTGCTTTGGGTGCAGCCAGCCAATGAAAGAACTTATCCCAATTTTCCAGATGCTTTTTTGGTGAAATCCATCCCATATAAATTCTATCTATTATTTCATAATCGCCGTGGTAACCATGGGGACTTTTACACACAAATCCCTGCATGGTATCTTCCGAAAAAGCTTCCCCGCAAGCCGCCCACAACTCCCTGATTTGAGCGCGAGAAATCTTACCCTCTTTAAGCATAGAGTTTATATAAGAATAATAATCGTTGAGCTCAACATACTCACTTGGTTCAGGACCTCCTCTTTCCACAAACGACATCAGGTAATTTTTCATCTTCTTCAATTCGTTAATTCTTCTCTCTTGGGGATATGACTCCGAACAAATCCTGTCTTTTCCGTTCTTTTTTCCCTGGTACATAAGATGATCAGCCCGGTTAACGAATGCCTTCATGTCTTCCTTTTTCTTGTACTGCGCAAGTCCTATGCTCACTGTAAGATGGACTTGTTTACCCGGTGACGGAGAAAAATTCTCTTTTTTTAATTCCTCTCTGATTCTTTCCGCATTAACAATGCCTTCCTCGCATGTTGTCATGGGCAAGATGACTGTAAATTCCTCACCGCCATAACGATAGGCGGAATCCGCCTTGCGAAGACATCTTTTTATCACCTGGCCGAGTCGCAATAAAATCTGATCTCCCTCAATATGGCCGTAAGTATCGTTGAACGCCTTGAAATCGTCTAGATCAATAAGGAGAATGGTTAATGGCTGTTCATGGCGGTCCAGTCGGTCGATTTCCATTTTAAGCTGATGGTAAAAATGCCTGGAATTGTAAAGCTGGGTGAGGTCGTCGATAATACTCAGTTCGCGGTATCTTTCTTCGCTGTCTTTCACTTCCTTTTCCAGCCACTTGCGTTCGGTGATATCGCGGGACACCGCTTGAAATCCTGTAACTTTGCCATCTTCCACAATCAACTGAGTGTTTTGCCCAATCCAAACCTCATGGCCATCCTTAGTGATAATGGGATATTCTGAATATGTATTTTGAAGCCTCTTTTTAAACTGCCGACCGAAAAAATTAATGGCTTCGTCACGCGAGTCCGGATGGATAAATGCCTGATAATGTTTTCCAATAATCTCCTTTTCTTCGTACCCTGTAATACTGATCGTCGACGCATTTACGAAGGTGAAATATCCATTATTATCCGTCCTGAAGACAATATCGCTCGCATTTTCAACCAACGCCCGATACCTATCCTCACTCACCCGCAGCGCCTCCGCCGCCTGCTTACGCTCGGTGATATCACGCGCAATACCTCGGAATCCGATCGGTTTTCCTGATGAATTTCTTTGTAAAGATACAGACACTTCAATGTATATTTTGGTCCCATCTTTTCTTATAATCTGCCAATTGAATTCCTTGGTGGATTCCCCTGTTTTGTAAACTTTATTAAACGCTTGAAAAAGTTTTTTTGCGTTCTCTTTATCTGTAAGCTGACGGTTATTCATGCCCATCATTTCTTCCGGGAAATATCCAAGGATTCGGCACATGGAATCGTTGAAAAAAGTGAAGTTGCCATTAAGATCTACTTCGTAATAACCATCTTCGATATTTTTAAGAATGGTTCGATATTTATCCTCACTTTCCCGCAGCGCCTCCGCCGCTTTCTTGTGGCCGATGATTTCCTGTTCAAGCGCCCGATTAATGATCTGATAATCCGCCGTTCGCTTTTCCACACGCTCTTCCAGTTCCTGATTAATCTGTTTAACCTTTTCTCGCTCTATATCCAGTTGTTGCGTCAGGAAAAAATCACGACGGGCATAGAATTCGATGGAATAACAGGCCAGCATTCCAATGACGTTTGCGCTGACGAAAAAGAAGTTGTTGCCGAGCAGAACGGCAAAGGGTATCGGATTGATCCAGATGGCCGCGATTTCATACAACAACACCTGCACCCATCCGGCTAATGAAGCCCAGAGGAACCGAATGCGGATAAAGGTGTAGCCCCAAATAAAAACAAGGATTAGGCCGGCATAATAAGAATAATTGACTGGCGGCGGGGCAATAACGATCATGCAAATAATGCCCCCGCCAGCCAGAATGTAGCTGACCGCCAGAAGAGGCTGCATACACCGTTCAAAGGACTTGGAAAATGATGCCAGTAAAGTCCCAAAAAGCACAGGACAGACGATAACAAAACGGATAAGCCACATTGTGTATTTTTGTTCCGGCATGAGTATCGCATCCAGGATGCCGAAAGCTGAATACATTAGCGCTCCTAGGACCAGGGATATGCGGATGTGGGGGAGTGATACCCGATAGTAATCGCTCAAAAATGGCGCTTCGAGTTTCGACGATTCCCCGGAGAATTTCAGTGTCAGCGGATTCAGTTTCATGATGTACCTATGGGCTTCGAATGGTCACAAAATTGGCACAACAACTTTTTAAAAACGTATCATAATTATCAGGAAATAACAACACGATCTGAAATTATTAGTCTTTGCCGAAGATTATAATTTATTGTGAGACTCAAATTTCAAAAACGAAGTGCATAACCTAATAACCTAAAGGTCACGCGAGGTCACACGTTGAAATTTGTAAGTCGAACAATCCCGCTGCAAGCGGAGGGTAATGAGACTCAAACTTCAAAAGCGTAGCAAATAGAAGTTTGTTAGTCGAATTATCCCGCATAAGCGGGGTATAATACCCCGTCCCTTGGGACGGAATTTTGGTCAAGGGCTTGTCCTGGGGTTCATACCCGTGATTGACAACAAGGAAGAGGTAAATCCAGGACAAGGACACTTAAACCGGACGAACCGAAAAGATCATCTGAAAAAAATATTTTACGTTTCTTGACTCATTAATTGGCCTATGCTAAAGTTCACGAAAATCAATTGATTCAACAATAAATTCCAGAGTTAATCCCGCGACTCGGAATCCCTTGGCTACTGCCGGGGGAGGAATGTGCCGTAACCCGCGGGAGGTCGCGTTATCCTCTGCTTCGCGGGATAATTCGACCTGCAAGCTTCAGTCGCAGATGCCCTTTAGGGTATGCTCTTTGTTTCTGAAGCTTGGGTCTCATTAATTATAGGGAGCCTCCGGCTCCTGCCGGAGGCTCCACTAACTGTCATGAAAAAGTTATCTCATGTGAATAATGAAGGCCAGGTCCAAATGGTGGATGTCACAGCAAAGGCTCAGACAATCCGCAAGGCGAAAGCGCGGGGAATTGTCAAAATGGATTCCCGAACCTTGAAATTAATAGAAAAAGGCCAGATTGCCAAGGGGAATGTTTTAACAACGGCAAAAATTGCCGGCATAATGGCCGCAAAGAAAACGGGCGAGCTTATTCCCCTTTGTCATCCATTGGAATTAACGGGAATTGACATAAATTTAAATATTGATCANNGGCGTGGAAATGGAAGCGCTAACCGCAGTGAGTATTGCCGCTTTGACTATTTACGACATGTGCAAAGCGGTAAATAAAAAAATAATTATCGGTGACATCATGCTTTTAGAAAAAAGCGGCGGTAAAAGCGGCACTTTTATTCGTGAAACTCCAATTTCCATAACGGAGTGCAGGGAAATTGGTAAGTTGAACAATCCCGCGAAGCGGAGGGTAATGAGACTCAAACTTCAAAAGCATAGCGAATAGAAGTTTGTTAGCCGAATTATCCCGTATAAGCAGGGATATAATACCCGTGATTAGATAGAAGCAAGTGAGAATATCCAGAAAAGCAATATTTGCATGTTTGTGTAACAAATCATATTAAATCAGGAAATTAAAAAATGGCGCAAAATGTTTTTAAAATAAAGCGAGCGTTCCTCATACCTTTCATTACAATAGTTGTGCTTCTTCTTTTGTTGTTTTTACTCAGTTTATTTAGAGGTCAAATGTGGGAAAAAATTGTTCTGGCAGGTTTCTTTACCTCTACCTTGCTTATTGCCATTGAAGCAACAAGGAGGGAAATTGTTGTAACTGACGAGGGTTTAAAAATAGAGAAGTTTTTTCGGACAAAAGAATTTGTCTGGACGGAAATTACGCATTTAGATGTTGTTAATCTGCGCAATAAAATCTATTTTCTATTAACAACAACTAAGGGTTTTTATTTTTTTTCCAACTTATTAGAAAACCATGCTTTACTTATTCGTTCTCTTGTGGATAAGCTAGATAATGAAAGAGTTGAAACGGAAGTTAAGAATTATTTAGATCATCCCGTGGAACGACGTTCTCTGATAGTGATGTGTTGGTTCGCTGTGTTAATCAGTACTGCCTTTATAATTTTAAAATTGTTATTAGTTTAAATTTAGAATTAATCATGTTTCAAAATATATACTTTTGTCTTTTTAGTAAATTTTGCCCGAAAGGAGTAAGCTTCAAAAAATGCGGTCGAAAAAGCAGAATAAATCAGAAATTGTTATGAATGTGAAGGCAACCCCTTATGCGGCTGTCGAAGAAATAATGGAAAAAAAACTGGAAGATATTGCCATAATTTTATCTTCTTCCGGTGATCGCAAAAGCAAGCTTTACGAAGAAGTTATGAATATGGTGGAGAAAGGTCTATTTAAAATTGCTCTGCGCCGGTCAAATGGCGTAAAAAGTTCGGCCGCGGTTTTTCTAGGCATCAGCCGTAACACATTTACCGATAAAATGGCTAAACTAGGTATTAGCTGTGGAAAAAATAATAAGTAGCCGCCTAAAAAACATTTATGATTAGAGCCATTAAGAAAACTGTAATTTTACCTCAAAAGGTAATTTGTCTCTTGAAAAAAGGGGTCCGGATGACGGCCCCTTTTTCTGTGGAAATCGGCGACGAGGTAAATCCGGAGAGGATTGCCGGTTCTTCAATAATTTATGGCGCGGCAAGGATTTACGGCGAAAATACATTGATCGCTCAAGATGTAAAACTGGGATATGAAGCGCCTGTTACTTTAATTGATTGTCAACTGGGCGAGGCGGTTGAGCTCAGAGGTGGATACTTTACCAATTCGGTTTTTTTGAATAAAGCAACAATGGGTAGCAACGCGCAGGTTCGCTCCGGTTGCCTTTTGGAAGAAGAAGCCGGCGGAAACCACTCGGTCGGTTTGAAACAAACAATCCTCTTCCCTTTTGTTCAGTTAGGCAGTCTGATTAATTTTTGTGATTGCCTGATGGCGGGCGGGACGAGCCGCAGGAATCATAGTGAAGTGGGCAGTTCCTACATCCATTTCAATTATACTCCCCGACAGGACAAAGCGACTCCTTCTTTAATCGGTGATGTGCCGCGCGGCGTAATGTTGCGGGAACCACCGATATTCCTGGGCGGCCAGGGTGGCATTGTGGGGCCGGTGCAAATTGATTATGGAACGGTGATTCCCGCGGGTATTATTTGCCGGCAGGATTTTAAGACCGAAGGTATACTTTGGTCATCCCCATCTTCACTTGAAAAGAAGAAAGAGTTTGTTGCCGGAGCCTACGGCGGCGACATTATTCAAAAAGTTAAGCGTAATATAGAGTATGTTGCTAATTTATCGGCCTTAAGACAATGGTATCGCTACGTGCGCCGCGAGTTTTTTATAAGGGAAACGTATGGCGATGCCCTTTATTCCGGAGCTTGCAAGGTTTTGGATGAAGCCATTGCGGAGAGGATCAAACAACTGCGCCTGTTTGCACAGAACATGGAATCTTCCATGGAAGTAGTCACAAAAAAAATGAAATATATATATCCGGACAGCGTGTCGCGTACTCAAAAACAGTTTTTGCAGGATTGGCCGAAAATGGAAGCATATTTTTCCGGTAACAATGAAGAAAAAATCGGGCGGAAGAAAAGAGATTCTTTCGTAAAAATAATGCAGCGCCTGTCCAATAAAGGCAACTCTTATATGGAAGCGATAACGTTGTTAACGCCTGCGCAAACCCGGGAAGGTACTGATTGGTTAAGAGATATTACTGAAAATATTATCACTGAGTGTATAAATAATTCTCACGCTCATAGGCAGAAAGAAAAATAATGTTTATTGCGCGAATGTTCAATACAGTAAAAAATATGGGCCGGTTTCTTGCGGTCTGTCAAGTATTTATAGGAAAACATCCAACAAGTGTTTCCGCTCCGGCAATAATTTTTTTCCCGGTTATGACTTTCCAACTTAACTGCGGCTTTGCCGGATTAATGACTTTTCAGTCCAATAAAAAACCTACAGACTTAACTGACGATCTTGCGCTGGCGTCGTTGTGGGAAAAAATCAAAAATTCCGGTCTGAAAAATGCCTTGACCGGAAAGATTACCCCGGAAACATACTTAAGTGGACTCGAAACACTCAATTCCATGGAAAAAACGGCATTGGAGCTGAAGAAGGAAAGTAAGCAGGAAATTCTTTTCTTCCAGACCGGAAGGGCCAAAAAACTTTCCGGTTTAGTTGAAAAAATGAAATTATTTTTGACTAAAGAAGAAAAGACGCTGGAAGATAACGCCGCCATATTTTCTTCCGCCGATCTGGAAATTATTAATAGCCGGATTATTCTTTTCAAGGATATCCAATGGATCTTAGAGAAAGATATACTGGCTAATTTTGCAAAAATTTTCGATCTTTCCGGCGCAAAAAAAATAATCGCACTCAATCCGGCGGCTTTCAAAAAATACCGGCAAATCAATTTATTGCTCAATGCATTGGATCGTCTGGAAGTTCGTGGCAGAGATTCCGCCGGTCTGCAAATTGTCTTTACCCTGGCAAAAGAAAAAGACATGGAAAGCATATTGCTTAAACTGAGAGAAAAAGGCTTATACGAAGATTATTTAATGCGGTCGCAGGAGGGAGATATTGTCAACGGTTCGATTGGGCTTGCTCCTCATGTATTTTCCGCCGCTGAAAAAAGAACAACCGTAACTTTTACCTACAAAACATTTTCCATTGTCGGCGAACTGGGACGCAATGCCAACGATTTAAAACAAACCATTAAAAAAGATCAAATCTTCCAATGTTTTGCCCAAATGGATACGGTATGCGAAACAGCGCTTATGCACACACGTTGGGCTTCAGTTGGTTCTATAACAGAAGAAAATTGCCATCCGGTCAATAATTATAAACCAAATCAGATAAATCCAGTCTTTCCTTTTTATCCAGAATCAGCAGCTCACATTAATGTTATCTTAAATGGTGATATTGATAATTATTCGGCATTGTACGCCGCGCTGGAATTAGACAAAGAGCTTATGGACATGGAAGTTACAACTGATACAAAAATTATTCCCCTGCAAATTGAAAAATATTTAAAAGCCGGTCAAAATCTTGCTGAATCGTTCCGCCTTGCCGTGAATGATTTTGAAGGTTCACATGCCATAGCCATGACCAGCGATCTGGAACCGGGTAAAATGTTTTTAGCGCTCAAGGGCAGCGGCCAGTCCATTTATGTTGGCATTAGTCCCGATCAGTATATGTTCTCTTCGGAGCTCTATGGTCTGGTGGAAGTAATGCCTCATTTTATCAAAATGAATGGAGAAGTTAGCGTCACTGGCAAAGACGCGGCAACGGGACAAATTTTTATTTTAAATCAAAATTCCTCCGGGGGATTAGCGGGAATCAAAGCTTGCTATTATGATGGCGTCGCAATTACTTTAAAAGAAAACGCTTTACAAAAAGCGGAAATTACAACACGGGACATTGATCGCGGCGATTATCCTCATTTTTTCCTCAAGGAAATTTCCGAATCGGCTGTTTCCATCAAGAGAACCCTGCGGGGCAAATATCGCATTGTAAATAAGAATGATTCTTTGCCGCAAGTCATTTTCAATTTAGGCGCAAATATCGTGCCCGCCGCTGTTCAATCAGGACTACAAAAAGGCGCCATTAAAAATATTATCGTTATAGGCCATGGAACGGCAGCAGTTGCCGGAGTGGCTGTTGCCGATGCTTTGGCGCATTACTTAAAGGATAAAAATATTAACATAACAGCCAGATTGGCTTCCGAATTGAGCGGATTTTTGTTGAAAGATGATCTGGCCGATACATTGGTGATTCCCATCACGCAATCAGGAACAACAACAGACACGAATCGCGCCGTGGCCATGGCCAAAGAACGCGGCGCTTTCGTCATTTCCATCGTCAATAGAAGACAATCGGACATCACCGCCAAATCGCACGGAGTATTTTACACGAGTGACGGCCGTGACATTGAAATGTCGGTAGCTTCCACCAAGGCTTTTTATTCCCAGATTATCGCCGGTCAGGTTTTAGCTCTTTTCTTTGCGCAACTTTTAGGAGCCCGGAAGGATGATTACATTGCCGCTAAATTGCGGAATTTGGAGACAGCGCCGCAACTGATGGCCCGTGTTTTTGCGCGGAGGGGTCAAATTTCCGCCTCAGTTAAAAAAACTTTAACCAAGAAATTCTGGGCGATAGTGGGAAGCGGTCCCAACAAAGCGGCAGCCGATGAAATCAGAATCAAGCTCAGCGAACTTTGTTATAAAACCATTTCTTCCGATATAGTGGAAAACAAAAAACATATTGATTTGTCAGCCGAGCCTTTAATTTTGGTTTGTGCCGCCGGTAATCCGGGACCGGTTATGGAGGATATCGTCAAAGAGGTGGCAATCTTCAAAGCGCACAAGGCCGCAGTTGTTGTTTTCGCGGAAGAAGATGACAATCGCTTCGATAAGATTGCCGATGCCGTTATTCCCATCCCTGCGGCACCCATGCCTCTGCCGGTAATCCTCAATACGATGGCGGGGCATTTGTGGGGATATTATGCCGCTTGCGGCATTAATGAAGAAGCGCTTATTTTTAAAGAATTCAGAAACAGTCTGAGTCTGGCTATGGCCCAACAAGTGAAAAATAATTATTCGCTTTACGAAAAAATTGCCGATATTAACTTGCGCCAGATAATTAATAAGTTTTATCAATCTTTCAATCATCATCGCAATGAGGGCGCCTTCACTTTATTGGGTGTCAAGACAATTTCCGATCTGATAATTTTATTAAAATATGCCGCAGGGAAATTACCACTGGAGGATTTCCGCCATGAATTCAAAGTTGATGAAGGTTTTATTCCACCACTCAATTTTTTGGATGTTATTCTGGGAAGAGCAATTGATGAGCTTACCCGGCCGATAGATGCTATTCGCCATCAAGCCAAGACGGTTACAGTGGGCACAACCCGCAAGGAAAAAGTATTTAAGGGAATCGTCTTTGATCTGTTGGAGCAGCTCAATTATGCCGTCAAAGATTTAACTTACAAGAACGTTATGACTGTAAGCAGAATACAGCCGGTTGTTTCTGCTGTGCGCGGATATACCATCTATGATATTAACAATCTCGATGCGCAAGGCAATCCCGCGGAAGATTCGACTATTACCATACTGAAAAAGGACGGGGTAGCCAAACAGATGACTTCACGAGCGGAAACTTCCAAACTGTTGATGGGAACAAAAAGAACGATTGTCAGCACCGGCCATGTTTATATCGGCAAAGGCAAAGCGGATGGAGCTTCCATAGTAATTTTGCCGCTGCGGAGCAAAAATGACTTTGTCAGTAATTTGCTCCTGCTCCATGTTGACTACAATGAGCTTTTGCCCCTTCGGGAAAAGAAAAAAGTTCTGGGTTACCGATACAACGATATCCGCAACCTGGTCAATGAATATAATATTACCTGGGATGACAGTTATTTAGAAAAAATTCCGCTTGCTGACTTGTTTAGCGAACCGGTGGAAATTCTGGCCGGACGAATTAAGCAATGGGCTATTGCAAAGAATTAAAATTCATCATCGAACTTGCGGTGGAGGCACTTGATCTGCTACAGTCATAAACATACAGGAAATTTTGAGGAGCACTTATGAAAACGAAATTCATCTTTGTCACCGGCGGTGTTCTTTCTTCACTGGGCAAAGGATTGGCGGCAGCATCAATTTCAGCCCTGCTGGAATGCCGCGGGCTGAAAGTTACCAATCAAAAACTTGATCCTTATATCAATGTTGATCCCGGAACAATGAGTCCTTTTCAACATGGCGAAGTTTTTGTTACTGATGACGGCGCGGAAACTGATCTCGATTTGGGACACTATGAAAGATTCAGCTCTACCTGTATGGGAAAGTGTAACAACCTCACCACCGGACAGGTTTATTATTCCGTTATTACCAAGGAAAGACGCGGCGATTATCTGGGCAAGACCGTGCAGGTCATTCCCCACATCACCAATGAGATTAAAGATTATATCAGAAATACCGCCGCCGGATACGATGTATCGATTGTGGAAATTGGCGGCACGGTTGGCGATATCGAGAGCCTCCCCTTTCTGGAAGCTATTCGCCAGTTCCGTAATGAAGCAGGCAGAGAAAACGCTATTTTCATTCATTTGACCTGGGTGCCTTTTATCAAGACCGCGGGCGAAGTCAAAACCAAGCCCACGCAGCACAGCGTCAAGGCGCTGCGTGAAATCGGTATTCAGCCGGACATCCTTCTTTGCCGGACGGAGAATTTTCTTTCCGAAGATATTAAATCCAAAATAGCCCTTTTCTGCAATGTGGAGGTCTCATCTGTTTTTACAGCCAAGGATGTCAGTTGCATTTATGAAGTGCCGCTGATTTATCACCGTGAGGGACTGGACGCTAAAATCGTTGATCTGCTCAATATCTGGACGGGACAGCCTAAGTTAGATGCATGGGAAGAAGTGGTAGACAAATTCAATAATCCTCCTCATGAAGTGTGCATCGGTATTGTCGGCAAATATGTAAACCTGACCGATTCCTATAAAAGCCTTAATGAAGCGCTGGTGCATGGCGGGATCGCCAATAATTGCAAAGTGAAATTGAAATTTATTGATTCGGAAAAAGTGGAAGCGGAAGGACTGGGAGGCCAGCTCGATGATGTGGATGGAGTTTTAGTGCCGGGGGGATTCGGCATTCGCGGCATTGAAGGTATGATCACGGCGGCGCAATTTGCGCGGGAAAACAAAATTCCTTATTTCGGAATTTGTCTGGGGATGCAAATGGCCGTAGTGGAATATGCCCGCAATATCTGCTCTCTGGCTAAAGCCAATAGTTCTGAATTTGATTTTCAGACTCCCCATCCGGTAATTGATTTACTTCCCGAACAGCGCAATGTCAAGGATAAGGGTGCTTCCATGCGCTTGGGAGCCTACCCTTGTGTGGTAAGTCCCGATTCTTTTGCGTATGTGGCTTATGGACAAAAGGAGATTTCGGAGCGGCACCGTCATCGCTATGAATTCAATAATGACTACAAGAAAATATTGACGGAGAAAGGATTGCAGATAACCGGCGCGTCACCGGACGGCCGTTTGGCCGAGATTGTGGAAATAAAGGATCACCCGTGGTTTCTGGGCTGTCAGTTCCATCCCGAGTTCAAATCGCGGCCGACCAAGCCCCATCCGCTGTTCAGTAAATTCATTGAAGCGGCGCTCAAGCATGCCCGGGGTAAATCCAAAAAATCACCGGCAAAGCAGCAGAATCTAAAGCAGGCGAAACAGGGAAACCTTATTCAGGAATAGGTTATACCAATTCGCTTTCTTCGGCTAACTTTGTTGGCAGCGTCGTCGGCTTCCTCAGCGTATTTTTATATACGCCTCGTCGCCTCCGCTTAGCCGCCTCAATATCATCTTTGATTTAAAATGGAATAAGCATTGGCACATGGCCATTTAGAGGACTCCACCTACAATTCCACAACCTCATGGAATAAATAAAACCGATGATTACTAGTTGAAAGGTGTTAGATGCAATTTTTATTATTTTAATTTACTAATTCAATGAGTTTTGTTATTGAATTAATTCTATCGACAATAAATATTACCTCTACTCTCACCTTATAACCTTTAATTAGACCTCTGATAACTATTTTCATAACATCTTTTGAACTATCGGAAGTTATGTATTCTATATTATTTCTTCCATCACATTTATTTGATTTTTCTTCCCAGTGCGCTAATCCATTCCTTAATCCAGTTATCATTTCCTTGAAAGTAATACATGCATCCACATTATCATTTAATGTTTTAGCATTGACTTTTATTTGAGAGCAATCAATCATATTCTTTGATAAATAGCTTGTTGCTTCTTCTTCTGATAGCTTATACTTTTTCAAAGGCATCATTAAAAGTCCATAAAGGCAATTTATACCTAGTGTAATGTCATAAAATGTATTAGGATCTGAACTGAATTTATCTGAATATTGTTTTATAATTTCTTTAGTTCTAGTAATAAAAAGATCTGATGAAAATTTTTCAGGTATCAATAATCGCACCTCCTAACTTGATGAATAAATATTTCTATTACCCGTTATTTATCCTATCCAACTTCCATCGCCACAGAAAATAGTAAATAGTAAAAAGCGCAGCATATGCTAATAAAGCAGCACCAATGAGTATCATAATCGCATGCCATAATGATTCATTAGCTTTTTTACTCCAGTATCCATGTGGTTTATTTCCTAAATAGTTAATAATTAGAGCCCAACCCAAAAAAATTACATAAACACCAAATACCTCCCATAGCCATCCCGCGAATTTACCCATAATTGAGTCCTTATCATATTTCTTTGGGTTTTGTTTGTTTGATTTTGACAAGACATTGCTTATTCGTGCTGAAACTATAGGAAATTAGGTTTTGCATGTCAAGGAAATCTTGGACGCAAAATGTGAAGTGCGGTTTCGATGTTTATCAGGTGTGAATTGTGTTTATTGCCGATTGAAAGGTTATATGAATTTATAAAATTAGAAAAAAACATTTCAGGAAGCTGTGCTTGCTGAAAACTCTTACAAGCTGTAGTAATCAGGCTTCATATTGCACCTCTGCCGAACCGACGACCCAGCACGTGTGACCTCATGTGACCTTCAGGTTATTAGTTATGCGCACGTCAAGCTCCGTCAACAAATATAGCGCTTTGATTTGAATTGGAATACGCAGATTGGTCAAGATTGATTTACATTGGCAAAGAATTTATAATTATTTCGCCCCTGCATTTTGACAGAATACATAGCCACATCAGACTTTTTCAGCAAAGAGTCTAT
>PLMV01000202.1 GCA_003141615.1 Syntrophaceae bacterium | reverse complement strand
GGGTCGTAAAATTATCCTTCGCAAGGCATCTGACAGGCAGGATAAAAGTGGCCAAATCCAGGCAAAAGATTTCCAAATACTGGAAGCGACTTATCAAGGTATTGGCGATTTCTTCAAAAAGATCGGCGGCGGCTACAGCGGCTATATTTTTACCGGCAATTTAGAGATGATTAAAAAAGTTGGTTTGAGAACCAAACGACGAATTATTTTCTATAACGGCGAAATCGAATGCCGCCTTCTCGAATACGAGCTCTATGCGGGAAGCATGAAGCACTCTGACAATGGCAAACAGTCAACCACCGGCAGCAATGATATCGGAGTAACCTGAATTTTCAAAGCTGTCATGTTTTCGGAATTCCGGAGGCAACAAATGGAACAGGTAATTGTTCGAGATCTTAAAATCTGCTGTGAGTCCGTGGGCGATGGATATCCGATAGTGCTCATCATGGGGCTCACCGCCAGCATGGACTGGTGGGACCCCGAATTAGTGGACGCGCTCTCCGGAAAATATCGCGTGCTGATGTTCGACAACCGCGGAGCTGGACGCACGATCACTCCCGATGATGGCGAGTTCACCTGCGAAATGTTTGCCGACGACACGGCCGCATTGATGGACGCAAAGGGAATCCAACGCGCAAACATACTTAGCATGTCGATGGGCGGGTTGATCGCCCAGGAACTGGCGCTTAAATACCCCGAGAGAGTGAATAATCTCGTGCTTGGCTGTACTTTCTGCGGCGGTCAGCACATGGTTCAGGCAAGTGATGAGGTCATGCAGATATTGATGGACCGAAGCGGGGGACTCGACGGCCTGTTTGATAGAATGCTTAAATTGATGTTTACTGAAAACTTTCTTGATGCGAACCCGGACTTCGTGAAGAGGCTTAAGGAGCGCTATTTGCGGGCGCCCATCAGCGCCGCAAATTCTCTTCGCCAATTTATGGCTTGCGCTAAATCCGACACCTACGAACGCCTATCTGAAATTAAGAATCCCACACTGGTTGCGACCGGCACTGCTGACCCACTTATTCCACCCCGGAATTCGCAGATGCTGGCCCAACGCATACCGGGCGCGAAGCTCATCGAATACAAGGGCTCCAGTCACGGTTTTATGAGCCAGACGCGCGATGCTTTTATTAAAGACCTGCTGGATTTTCTCGCGCTTAAACGCGATTGAGTAAAAGATGTTTTAATCACAAAGAGGATAAAATGGTGAGCTTCACAAATTAATCGGCATGACAATATTCTTTTGACAGGCAGAAATTAAAAAGGTATCTATGCAAATCAATTTGTTTCACGAATTTCCAGTAATGCAGAAGCTGAATCAAAAAAACAATCATATGTACGATGTGACATCCGCGCAGGAGTAGCGGGGTATTTGTATCTGGGCAGTCTTCACGCGGACCGCATAGGCAAACTTAAAGTCGGAGAATGACCCAGCGGGACGCATAGGAAAAGCATTTAACATCATCAATAGGAGGTTAGTATGCGTATCATCAAGGTAGTTCTGGCTCTTATCATTATCTGTATTTTGGCGGGTATCGGATTTCTCTATCTGGCGCCGGAAAAGACCACCAAGCTGGCGATAGACATAGAACGCAAGCGCTCCGGGCTCGAACGCAAGGAAATCAATCTGCCGGGAAAACTACATTATGTTTATCTGGAAGGCGGCAAGGGCGAGCCGCTTATACTGCTGCACGGCTTCGGTGCCGATAAGGATAATTTCACGCGGGTCGCGCGCTTTCTAACCCCTCACTATAGAGTAATAATACCCGATCACTTAGGATTCGGTGAATCCGGCCATCCCCAGGATGCCGACTATAGGGCTGGCGCTCAGGCGGCCAGGATCAGAACTCTGGCGCAGGCCCTGGGCATCACCAAATTGCACTTGGGCGGAAGCTCGATGGGCGGACATATTTCCATGATGTATGCCGCTCTTTTTCCCGATGAGGTCAAAAGCCTTTGGCTGCTTGATCCGGGCGGTGTCTGGAGCGCGCCACCAAGTGAGTTGGGCAAGGTGATCACCACGACCGGGGAAAACCCGCTTATGGCCAGAAGCGAGGATGAGTTCGCCAAAATATTTGCGTTCGTTATGGCTGATCCGCCTTTTATTCCACGACCCATGCTCAACGTCATGGCCCGGGAACGCATCCGCAATTATGAACTGGAGAAACGTATTTTTAAAGAGTTGACTGCTGATTCTGCCGAGAAGTACGTGACAGGTCTGAAAACGCCAACCTTGATCGTATTTGGCGATAAAGATCGCGCTATTAACCCGGCTACAGCCGAGGTCTTGCACAAATTGATGCCGCGCTCTGAAGTCATTATCATGCCAGGTGTAGGCCACTTGCCCATGCTCGAACAGCCGCGCAAATCCGCCGAGGATTATTTAAAGTTTCGCGCGGTGTTGGATCAGGCTAAATAATTACATTTCTAAATCGAAGATGATAGTGGAGCCTCCGGCAGGAGCCGGAGGGGGCTCCCTAAGTTTCACGAACAAATAGAACCGCCACCATTGGAACCTTTTACATAAAGAGCGGCTGCAATTTTATTCCAGACAAATTACAGCCGCTGCAAAAAAACATCACCTCTTAGAAGTTGTAACTTAAAGTCACTCCGCCATAAAGGTATGAACTATTTCTATCTGTGGGATTGGTAACACCCTGTAGGCCGCGCGCTTTCATTTCATACCGGGCATCATCGCAAAGTGGAAAAACATAGGATAACGTCGGCGTAACCGACAATGTCTTATAAACCGCTATGGGCAGGGAGACGGAAGCTGTCCCATCGTGGAAATTATTGTACTTATCTGTCGTGGGTAAAGAGTTGCTGTCATATTTTGCATAAGTGGTTTCATCGGTAGATAGCAGGTAACTTGCCGAAGCAGCCAGTTTTAAACTGACAATCTTATTGAATTCGATGGTATGAGAAACCCCCAGCAAAAAATACCACTGACGGTAATGATCAATTTCTTTATAGGCAGTCAATGTCGGCTGCAAAATGGTATTCAGACCTAATGTGACAAAGAGTTCCTGAGAATCAAGCGGCGCAGTTCCTCCGGCATAAGGCGCACCTAAACCGTAGTAAATATAGCCGGGAGTCACCTGTAAAATCCCAAATTTCTTAGAATAGGAAATAGTGTAGTCAGTTTCTGTGTAATTAGCAGCATACTTGGCATCAGCGGCGGAATATGGTCTTGTATCAAAGTTCCCCCAGACATTCAGCGAAAATCCTTTATAGCTTGCCGTTACCGCCGGTTGCACGACAACGCTATCCCGGCTTAGCTCCTGTCCGCGCCAAATATAGGCGCTCAGCACACTTAAATCTATCTCGCCTGTAACCTTATCTTCCTCCTGAGTTTGCTCAATAGGCTTTTGTTCGGAAGCGCTCACAGGTGCGGATTGATTCATCACAGGCTTTTGTTCCGGCTCAGCCAGCTTCTGTTCTTCCGCCCAGATAGTTACCGGCAATACGACAATAATCAGTAAAAGCAAAACTGCTGCAATTATTTTCTTCATATGGTTTTTCATGGTGTTTAATTCTCCTTTACATTTAATTCACGTTTGAATTGTTCAAAGTCAATCCCGTATTTATGGACCTTGTATGCCAAGATGCGTTTTGTAGTTCCTAAAAGTCTTGCGGCGGCCGATAGGTTGCCTTTAGCTCGTACCAAAGCATGACTGATGACTGCTTTCTCGCAGTCGATAACACAACGCTCCAATACATTTTCTCTGGTATTTAATTTGTCATTATCCATAAGATAACCTCACCCTATGGCCACGTCGCCTCGTTCGGCGGTTCGTATCCGCAAAGCATCATCAACGGGATGGATGAATATTTTCCCGTCACCAATTTGGCCGGTATAAGCGGCAGCTGCAATGGCTTTTGTGATCTTGTCGGTTTCACTATCCTTCACGATCACTTCCAGCCTGGCTTTGGTCAGCAAACTCACCTTATACGATTTACCCCGCACCTTTTGTTCCAAACCTTTTTGATTGCCGTGGCCTTCAATTTCGGTAATCATGACGCCATGGTGACCAACCATTTCCAAAGCATCGCATACATCGCCAACTTTTCCGGGACGCACAATCGCTTCTATTCTTTTCATTTTAATCACCTCTATTTTTAAGTTTAATAATTACTATTAATTTGTTATCTCCCTTTTATACTGCTAAGACGCCTTTTTCCCCGGTACTTACCCGCATGGCGTCTACGGCATCGAATACAAATATCTTGCCATCGCCGATACTGCCGGTAAAGAGGGTGTCCTGTATGATTTCCATGATACTGGGCACATCCCAATCGTTTACCACCAGATCAACCCTGACCTTGGGGATAAAGGAAATTTTATCGTTAATAGGTTCTGCGTCCTTATCCTGTTGTCCTTTCTGACGGCCGAATCCACGAACCTTTGTAACGGTCATGCCCAGAATGAGATCTTCATCCTTCAAGACATCTACAAGAATATTGAGCGATTCGGGACGTATCATTGCTGAAACCATCTTTAAACTATAGGATCTCTTTACGCTCGTTATGGCCACATAGGCGATGCTTGCCAGCGCCCATCCACCTGCGATCAGGAAGCAGATATCCGCTTCGGCTTTAGCATCGGCATTGCCGGTTGAATAGAGGTAGATGATTGCCAGCAGCATGATGACGTTGGTGATCACGCCGAGCACAGGTATAATGCCATGCTTAAGCAGGCTGAAATCTTTCCTTTGCTTGAAAGCGATGATGGTCCATACACAGGTCAGGCCGTAGAGCACAAATGTCCCGAAGTTAGATGCTAAGGCTATACCAGTTAGACCCACTACCGATCGGACGCCTATGGCCGCAATTACTGTAGTAACAAGGATGAGAGCTCCCAGCGCTATGTGGGGTGTGCTGAAACGTGTGTGGATGAAACCCATCATGCTCGGCAATTCCCTGTCTGCCGCCATGCCGGCACTGATCCGCATAGCGGTGTTCATACAACTTAAAGTCGTACCGATAATGGCGATGGCCACGGTGACCGCCATGGTGATCATCAGGCCGAACCCGATGCCATGCAGCAGGTTGTCGCCGATGAGCTTTGCCAAATCGCCTATGGGTGCTCCTGACTGGGCGGCGGCGGCCATGCCGGTAAGAACAGGGCCTCCGGCTTTCGCGGCGGCGGCCGTCAACTTTTCACTGATCATAGAGCCGGCGGCAAAATATTCCAACAGGTACGCGAATAGCCCTTGAATCAACAAGGAGATGATAATTGCCTTGGGAATATTTGTTTCCGGTTTCTTGGTTTCGGCAGAGAGTGCGGTGCAACTTTCAAAACCGACCAATATTAAAATGGCCAGAGTTGACTGGATCAAAACACCATTGAGTGAATGGGGTTTAATAACGTCCCATGCGCCGCTGAAGGCCCAGGTGATTGCCATTTGTGGGTTGCTAAGGCGATACCAGATAGCCAGGCCGCTGAAAATGACGAGCGTGACGAGTTGTATCACGTTTATCCAAATGGATGTTTTTGTCGATCCGGTAACTCCGCGATAGCCGATGTAACCGGTCACGACAGCGAAGATCGCGCCGATAACAGTCAAGCCCATGGGAGAGAACTCTCTGCCCGTAAATTGGGTGAAAATATACCCGATCAGGAGCGCCATCATGGCAACCATAACTCCGGGGTAGACCCAGTAGAACAGGTGCGCGGCCCAGCCGGTGGCGAGTTTCGCCAGACGCGCCAGGGAAGTGGGAGCAGCCTTTTTGCTGGCGCCTTTTTGATCCAGAAAGGCCTTCTCCGCAAAGAAAGTGACACTGGCAAAGCCTGCTTCAGGATATATCTTTGCTAATTGCGAGTACGAAAGCGCCGTAAGCAAGGCGACAATTAACGCCACCACGATACCTGCCCAGATATCATTAGCGACTGATGCTCCACTGGGTGAGGTAGCAGCGGCCTGCATCTGATATGTAATCCATAAAAATGCACCTGGTGCAATGAGCGCCATCGCGTTCATGGTCGCACCCAACAATCCCAGAGTTGGCTTTACTGAAGTTGAACTTTTTTCTTTAACCATTGTTTTTCCCTCCTTTATAGAGTTGAAATATCATTGGCTTTAGATAGGGCATACTTCGTGCCAAAGTCTAAGATTTGATCCGGTAGAAGTCATAAGCGATTATTATAAAAGGTAATATCATTGATCAGCTGGCGGACAAGGGATATCTGCCTTACCCTGAAATTTAATACAGTCCTGTATTTAATATGATGGTGGAATGTACAATGGTGTATTTATGTGATGATCAGGAAGGCCGGATACAACGATTATTTCTTATTCATAAAGCTATTGATTTTTTATCGTTTCCATCTTTCCCAAATATGAGGCCATGCAGACAAGAAGACTCACCGCATCACGCATTGAACTGGTCGCAAGTTTTCTGGCGATGGATACCGACTCGCTATATGCTTTTCCAAGGTTGCGCAACTCTTCTTCCTTCCCTTGTTCTAATAGTTCTTTATATCCATGTTGAATTTGCATCATAATGCATTCTTCCAATAACCAGAGATTTGAGGGATTAGCGAGGTGGGCTTTTTCAATTTTTTCAATGTCATCTGTCGATGGTTCAAATGTTTTCCACTTGGAGGCTTTGGTTGTTTCATCGGCCCAATCTGTCGGAAGAAAATGATGCTTTACTTCAAATACATTAATGCCTGGGAGAATGCCTTTAGGTTTGATTAAACGCGGGAGATCAAAAGTATATGGCGTTTTGTCTGTTAGAGGATATAGTTTCTCATATGCGGCTTCGCTGAGATAAATGTGCGTAAAAACTCCTTCTCGCGAATGACTCTCTATCCTTTTAGTTAAATTGATTGCATATCCTTCAGGTTGATATTCATTATTGCCCATTTTATTAATCCAGGCTTGTCCAAAATGAATTCCAATGGCAATATCGGAAGTATGTTTTTCAGTACCGATTCTTTCTTTATTGGATTCGCTCAAAATCCATCTCCGTTTAAGATCCAAAGCAATACTTATCGCCGTATCAATAACATCTGCCCATAAATCCTGGTTTGCTTCTTCCGGAACTTTCCTGAAGATTATTAAACAACCCTCATTGCCTCTGGTCTGGGATTTGAAATCAATGTTGCCAGGGGAGGTATAGAACTCCTTTTTATATTTATTGGTTATTTCTTCAAACAGCGATCTGAATTGTCGTAATATCCTGTTGTATTTTTCGAGTGGTTCATAATTGGAAATTTCCGAGCATCCAACAATATCCGCAAATAGTATAACGATTTGTCCTTCCCAACCAACTGATTCAATAACCGGGTGTCTTCTTATCTCAGGTGTGCCTCTTCCTATGCGCAGTTTAGGCATATTAATAATCCCTTCTTTATCACGACTGATCAGGAAAAATATTTCAAAACCCTTACATAAAAAACCGCTGCAATTTATCTGAAATAAAATTACAGCGGCTGCAATACAAACATCTCCTCTTAGAAAGTGTAATTTAAAATTATTCCACCATAAGGATAGGTATTATCCCCCACGTCTGAATTGTTCACAGTCAATACCGTATTTATGGATTTTGTAATCCAGAATTCGTCTTGTGGTTCCTAAAAGTTTGGCCGCTGCGGTTTGGTTGCCTTTAGTTCTTACCAAAGCATGAATGATAACTGTTTTCTCGCAGTCGACAACACAACGCTCCAATACATTTTCTTCGGTATTTAATTTATTATTGTCCATAAGAGATAACCTCAGCCTATGGCGCCGTCGCCTCGTTCGCCGCTGCTGATGCGAATGCATTCGGCAAGATTGACGATAAATATTTTGCCGTCTCCGACATCACCCGTATGAGCTCCTTTGGTAATCGCTTTAATTGTCGGCGCCACAAAATCCTCATTTATGGCGATATCGAGTCTGACTTTAGTAAGCAGGCCGCCTGCTTCTTTCGCGCCTCTGTATATTTCGGTGACCCCTTTTTGTCTGCCCTGCCCCAGAACACTGGTAACAGTCATCAAATTTACTCCCACGGCCTCCAGTTCTCTTTTAACCGCCTCCAGTTTGTGCGGCTGAATAATTGCAATTACTAGTTTCATGATAATTTCCTCCTATTCAATAACTGTGTAAGCGGCTTCGCTTTGTTGAGTCAAATCCAGGCCGACGATTTCGTTTTTCTCTTCCACCCTCATGCCGACCAGCGCATCCACTATCTTGAAGATGATGAAGGTCATGATTACAGCAAAGGCAACTGTGGCTAAAAGCGATAAAGATTGCACCAGAAGCTGATGCGCATTGCCGAAAAGAAGACCGTTCGCGCCTGCCGCATTGACGGCTTTTTCCGCAAATAGTCCTGTGGCTATCGTTCCGACAGTTCCACCAACACCATGCACGCCGAACGCGTCCAGAGAGTCGTCGTAGCCCAGTTTGCCTTTAATGACAGCAACAGCAATATAACAAACGACAGCGACAATAATGCCGATAAACAAAGCGTTCATCGGATTGACAAAACCGCAGGCCGGTGTGATCGCGACAAGTCCGGCCACAGCTCCGGTAACAGTTCCCAGAATTGTCGGTGATCCATTGTGCCACCATTCAATGAGCGCCCAGGTTAATCCCGCGGCAGCTGTTGCCGTATTGGTGGTTACAAAGGCGTTGGCGGCGTTACCGTCGGCAGCCAAAGCGCTACCGGCATTAAAACCAAACCAGCCGAACCACAAGAGTGCTCCACCCAGAACAGCAAACGGCAGATTATGCGGACGAATAGGCCCGTGATTTAATCCAACTCTCTTTCCCAGCAACAAAGCCAAAACCAGAGCCGAAACTCCTGAGCTGATATGGACAACCATCCCACCGGCAAAATCAAGCGCTCCCATATTTTTCAGCCAGCCGCCTGTTCCCCAAACCCAATGCGCCAGAGGATCATAAACAAAAGTCGCCCAGAGAATAGTAAAGAGCAGGAAGGCCGGAAATTTCACTCTTTCCGCATAAGCGCCGATAATCAAAGCCGGAGTAATAACGGCGAACATCATTTGAAAGGCCATAAAAACACTGTGCGGAATAGTCGCCGCGTAATCCGCATTCGGCAAGGAGCCTACACCTCTCAGACCTGCCCAACTCAAATTGCCTATTAGTCCGTGAAAATCAGGGCCGAAGGCCAGAGAATAACCGAACAAAACCCACTGCAAGCTGATTACGCACAAAATAATAAAGCACTGCATTAAAATAGAAAGAACGTTCTTCCGACGAACGAGCCCCCCGTAAAAAAATGCCAAGCCCGGCATGGTCATCAGCAATACCAGCGCCGTGGACATCAAAACCCATGCTGTATCTCCTGAATTCATTTTTAATACCTCCTTGAAAAAGTTTTTCTTTCGACTATACTTAAGGCAAGGACAGTGCCAAAATAAAACTTATCGCCGACATTACCGAAATAATTGATTAATTGATGATAAACCAAGTTGCGCGATTAGAACAATTTTGTGTAAAGAGAAGAAATAACTAACCAAAAGGTTAAGGAATAGTTTCATTATACCATCATTAAATCAGAGATGATAACAAGAAGGCAAAGAGGCGTCATGAAATTAAAAGTTATCAAAGAATCGGAACTCGAAATGCGGCTGGGCAAAAATTACTTATAATACAAAAAAAGATACCTGTGTTTTTTCCCAAAATATGTTAAATTTTTTCTAAATAAGAAGGGAACAATTTTATACTACGGATATATTATGATTGATTACATGAAAAAGCATGAAAGTTATGTAAAAGAGATGCTCGAAAAAAAGCTGGACGAGGATAAATTAAAAGAGCTTCTCGCGTATCATGATAAACAGATTCAATGGATGCAACACGAAAGATTGGTACATCTTATTGTCATGCTCTTTGTTTGTCTTTTTACTTTGCTTTCTTTCGGATTCACTATTATAAGGCCATCCACGCCGTCTATTATCCTCTCAGGACTTCTCTTAGTCTTATCTGTCGCGTATATTATCCATTATTACCAACTCGAAAACGGCGTGCAAAAATGGTATTTGATTTCCAATCAAATTAAGCAGCGGCTTTAATCCCGCCTCTTGGAATCCCCCGGCTGTAGCCATGGGATTAACAACAGCGCTCTATTTTTTATAATTTGGCACAGTCATTGCTTTTTTAAAATAAATAAATCAATTTAATTAAGTAAAAAAGTGCTATAATGAACAATAATTTTTATCAGAACAATACACATAACCTAAGAACGGAGAAAACAAACCATGATTAGTAAAATCTTTAAAAAAACAAATTGTTTAGCTAAACATTGGACAAAATTTTTGCTTCTCTCGGCAATTTTGTTATTGAGTTCATGTTATTATTATCCACATGAGCAGGTTGTTACACAACCGGCACAGGATCAAAAGATTACTGCCATTACTCAAGTTTATTTTTATCCAAATAAAGGACAATCAACCCAACAACAATCACGCGATCACTATGCATGTTATAACTGGGCGGTGGATCAAACAAATTTTGATCCAAGCGCTTCATCAATTGTTCCCGAACAGCGCGTCCGGGTTGTTCCCATGCCACCGCCGGGTCATGATACCGTCGCCATGTCCATTGCCGGAGCAGTGCTGGGCGCATTAATCGCCGGGCCCCGGCATGCCGGGGGAGGAGCTTTAATCGGAGCAGCCGGCGGCGCTATGGCGGGAGCTGTTTCTGATATTTCCCGCGAAGAATCAGCCCGGCAGATGGAGGAAGCTTACGCTAACAGCAATCAGGCAAGGGATGTTCACAAGGAAAAAAAGGCTCTGGATTTCCGCAGGGCCATGTCGGCCTGTCTTGAAGGCCGCGGATACACAGTGAAGTAAATTTTATCATTGTAAATGAGGAGGTAATTACCATGTCATATATTAATCTAAAACAATATTCTGCCATTGCGCTGTCAATAGTCATGTTATCGGGAATAAGCGTTTTCGGTTTTGCGCAACAGGCGCAGGCGGAAGGTTCCAGAGGTACCGGACGAGCGTCGGCGCAAGCTGTTAGACAGTCATCAACGGCAAGACAAGGAACAACGCATGCTGTTACACGGGGCACAGCGACTCAGCAAAAAAGCTTTATGGATTCCCGTTACCAGCACAACCGTTCATACCCGGTACGCGGTCAGTCAGTTAGATCTCTCCCCAGAGACCGCAGAGCGGTAATGCATGACCACTCCCGTTATTATTCTTCTCACGGAGTTTGGTACAGATCGCACGGTGGACGATATGCTGTGGTTGCTCCGCCTATCGGACTGTTTGTTTCATTTTTACCTTTTGCTTATACCACGATCTGGATGAGTGGAATACCTTACTACTACGCGAATGAAACATATTATACGGAAACTCCGGGAGGTTATGTTGTTGTCGAGCCGCCTCAGGATCAGGGTGAAGTCAGTGAAACACCTCCTGACACACAGCAGAGCAATGAGAGCACGGAAAACAAAATGTTTATCTATCCCCGTAAAGGCCAAAGTGAAAAGCAACAGGCCAATGATCGTTATGAATGCCACACCTGGGCAGTGGGCCAGACAAACTATGATCCGACCATA
>PLMV01000195.1 GCA_003141615.1 Syntrophaceae bacterium | reverse complement strand
CTGATTATCGCCCCTGTTCTTTTCATTCTCGGCGGTATTGGCGGTCCCGAAGGCTTTTGGGCCAATGCAGTTAATTATGGTCTGTTTGCCGTCATCGCGCTTCTTGGTGCTGTTCTGGGCGGTGCGGTGTTCAATCCGATTTTACTGCCCTACCTGCCCGGCCGCGCCTTTTCCGTTAAAGGTTTCTCCATTGGCATCATTATCGCCCTCCTCTTGCTTTACATATGGGGCGTTAATTTACAAACGTGGGCGGGAAGACTAGAGTCACTGGCCTGGCTATTAATAGTTCCGGCAGTAGCAGGATTTCTGGCTATGAATTTTACCGGCTGTTCGACTTACACTTCTCTTTCCGGAGTAAAGAGAGAAATGCGCTGGGCGCTGCCTGTTCAGATTGCGGCAAGCGTGGCTGGTTTCTTAATATGGATTACATCGCGGTTAATTCAATGAGACTTGGCCTTGTTCAAGGCAATGCCGCAGAAAAAGGCCGTAGTCGAATTGTCCTCCCGCGAATGAAATGAGTCGAAGGGACATAGGAGTTTGCAATGAATAATATGATCTATCTTAAGGATGTCGTTACTCTGCAGCTGGATGAAAATAAATGCACCGGCTGTGGAATGTGTTTGAAAGTCTGCCCGCATGAAGTTTTTAAAATCACGGGTATGAACCCCGAAGCAAGCTTCGGGGCATCAAACCCTCCGCTGCGCGGGATTGTTCAACTTACTGATTCCGATTCGCTGCGCTATCGGAATCAGAGTTTCATAATGAATACTTCTCATGCCGTAATTCAAAATCGTGATGCGTGCATGGAATGCGGGGCGTGCAGCCTTAATTGCCCGTTTGGCGCTATTTCCGTGCAAGCCGGCGTCGGCTGCGCCAACGCAGTGATCAACTCCATGCTGGGGCGAAAGAGCAGCGAATGTTCGTGCAGCGTTGAACCCACCAACTCAACTGCAAAGCAAGGCGGGTGCTGCTGCTGATACATGGTTTAAAAATAAATCCATCTCATTGCCAATTTACGCCGATTGACTCGCCATTGCTTTCTGAACAAAACCATGTAAAAATAGTTTAAAGAGATGTCCATTTTTTCGGGGACAGACCATAGTAATGAACCATAATATAGAGAGGAAAAATTATGATCCGATATACGGAAAAGCAAATTGAAGAGCTGGATAAATTTTACAAACATCCGCGAAATCTCGTAGATTTATTTGAAGACTCTGTCGCTAAATGGGGTGATCGAAATGCCATCGGAACCAAAAATATTCAAACAAAACAATACGAATGGATAACCTACAAACTTCTCGCCGAAAGAATAAATAACGCCAGGGGCGGCCTTCACCAGTTGGGCATAAACAAGGGTGATGCAGTAGGCGTTATCATCGGGAACTCTGTCGAATGGTATGTATTGGAAAACGCGTCACACGGGCTCGGCGCAATGTTTGTGCCGATGTACGAAAAAGAATTAATGAAGATATGGCAATATATAATAAGAGACAGCGGACTAAAATATCTTTTTGTGAAGGATGAAAAAATTTTCGAGAAGATAAAGCATTTTAAAAATGAAATCGGAAATTTAAAGGAAATCTTTATAATCTACGGCGAAGGGAAAAACAGCCTCAAGGCGCTGGAAGAAGCCGGAGGCAAAAATCCGGTCAAATCATATAAGCCTCATTGGGCAGAACCGGCCGAATTGATTTATACTTCCGGAACTACCGGAGAGCCCAAGGGCGTCCTTCTTTCTCACGGCAACCTGTCCGCATGCTCTCAGGCCGGTTATCACATCTATCCTGATCTTAATGAAAATTCTACCTCTCTGGCCATACTTCCCTGGGCGCACAGCTACGGACTGAGCGCGGAATTGCACAATTTCATGCAGTTCGGCGGAGCTATTGCGCTGATGGAATCGGTCGACACGCTGGCCGAAGATTTTCTAAAGGTCAGCCCTACATACCTCATAGCGGTCCCCAAAGTTTTCAATAAAATCTACGACGGGATTCAGGCAAAAATGCACGAAGAGGGCGGGATCAAAAAGATGCTTTTCGATATGACGTGCAGGGAAGCGGCAAAATGCAGGGGCAAGGCTAATAAATCCGCAAAATTTAAAATACTCGATAAAATCGTATTTTCAAAAATCAGGGAAAGATTCGGAGGCCGGCTTACAGGCGTTCTTACGGCCAGCGCGGTAATGAATCCCAATATAGCAATGTTTTTTGCCGATCTCGGCATACCCACTTACGATGCATACGGGTTAACCGAAACTTCACCCGCGATCACAATGAATTCTCCGCTTTGGGGAAACATGTATGGATCAGTCGGCAAATGTGTGGAAAATATGCATGTAAAAATTGACAAGTCCGTAGCTGATGATAACAGCGATGATGGAGAAATTATAGTTTACGGCGCTCATGTGATGATGGGATATCACAATAAGCCGGAACAGACCGCTGCAATCATGATGAAGGACAATTGGAACGGCTTTCCCGGAATACGCACCGGCGATCAAGGCCGACTGACCGCCGACGGTTTTCTCTATATTACCGGAAGATTTAAAGATGAATATAAACTTTCCAACGGCAAATACATTCACCCTGAATCCATCGAAACCGACATCAAACTATTACATAACATTGCCAACGCATTTGTATGGGGCGAAGGCAAAGCATACAATATCGCTGTCATCGTTCCGGATTTCGCGACAATGAAAAAAGATGACCGGATCGCCAAATGGGCGCAGAGCTCCCCAAAGGAAGTAGTTAAAGATAAGAATATCCAGGATTTTTTATCAGACGAAATTAAAAAACATCTTAAAAAATCATATGGCGGATATGAAATACCTCAGAAATTCATATTTACCAGCGAAGATTTCACTCTGGAAAACGGATTAGTAACCCAGACCATGAAACTTAAGCGTAAAGAGGCTATGAAGACTTATCTAAAAGAAATAGAAAAACTATACCAAGAATTATAAAAATGAGCCCATAGCCTCCGCTGACGGAGGATATGGGCTCAGCACAGTTCTTCCCTTTTTAGGTCTTTTGTAAAATTACTGTTTACTACTCATTCATAGCGTATTCGCCGTTCAAAACAGAAACATACTTTTCCCATACCTTGTTGTACTGCTCGGGATTCGCGACTGCCTTAATGAGCATGATCCTGGTGCAGTATGTCCGTTGCTCGTCTTTGGAGTTGTGGTTGCCGTATATCTGCAGAGCAAAGTGAGCAAAGTCACGCACCATGAAGTCGAAGATCTGGTTCAGAATATCCGAATCAAGTCCGTCGAACTTAGCCTGCTCCAGAATCAGCTGGCCATAGACAACGATGGAAAACATCTCGCCCACCGGCAAAGACCATGAGGGGTCCATATCCTGCACCTTGTCCGGACCGGCCTTCTCCAGCATCTCTTTGAAGATCTCGATCTGCTTGATGAAGGTCGCCACATTCGGCAGACCCTTGTTGGCCTCGAAGACAGGCTTATAGTCGTGGAACTGGACTTTGCCCAAGCCCTTGGTTGGGCCCTGGTTGAAAAGGAACAAATCATCTTTGAGCGAAAAGTCGGGTACCGCGGGGGCATACTCTATCGGGGTGAAGAAGTAGTTCTTCATGAACTTACGGATGAGCTGCACGTTCACATGCACTGTGCCTTCGAGCTTGGATGGGCCGCGCACGTCGGCAGCGGCCATGTGGAAAATGGTGTCCTTTTCAAAGCCCTTGGCGGCGATCACGTCCCATAGCAGGTTGACCACTTCTTCGGACTGCAAAGTAACTTTCATCTTACTCGTGGGGTTGTAGAGCAGGTAGCGGCGATCATTTTCGCCTGCGCCCCGGAAGTAATCGGTGGCGCGACGCTGATAGATCTTCATGCCTAGCAGCCTAAGCCAGGCATCCATGAAATTCTTGCGCACATGCGGCATATCCGTTACCTTCACGCCGTAGAGTATGCGGTTGGAAGCGTGCGTGATAGCTTCATAGAAACAGTGCTCGGCAATACCGATGGAGGCCGGGCCGATGTTGAACTTGCCGATGTTCACAGTATTCAGAGCTGAATCCCAGGCATGGGAACCACGGGAAAGGATATCGTCTTCAGTGATGGGGTAGTCGTGCAGCGCGAAATTGGATACGTACTCCTGATGGGAGATTACGTTTTTCTTCAGTTCATAGGCCTTGTTGCGGTAGTTGGTAACAAAGAAGGTGTAGTCATCCGTGCCGTCCTTGACCTTGCCCAGGGTGGAGACCATTTCGGCCTCGTTGCCGTTGCCGATGTAGTACTTCTCGCCGTTGGCCACGTAAGAGCCTGCGTCTTTCGGAGTTAGCGTTGCCTCCACAGAGTAGATGTCCGCGCCGTGTGTTCTCTCAGACAGGCCGAAGGCAAAGATCGCCCCTTCCTTGAGGAGTTTGGCCGCTTTCTTTTTTGCCGTTTCATTCGGGCTCATCCAGATAGGGCCTAAGCCCAGAATGGTCACCTGAAAGCAATACCAGTAGCCCAGGCCATAGAAAGCCAGCAACTCGCTGTACTCGCTGTTACGCGCCGTGTCCCAGCGGGCATCAGGGTCGCCCCCGGCATACTGTTTGGGGGTTAGCAATTTGGCAAATATCTGCTCCTTGCCGATGAAATCGACAAACTCACGGTACCAGACCTTCTTGTTGTAGTCGTCGAGGAGTCTGGTCTTACCCATCTTCTCGAAGAAGGCGATGGTCTTATCCATAATGGCCTTTGAGCCTTCGTCGGCCATGAGACTTTTGTATTTTTTCGGTTGCAGTAGAAAATTCATATCTTTCTCCTTTTTTAAACGATTTTCATTTTTACGCACGGATGCGATTTTTCTATTTTCATGGGAACTTACCTTCGGCACTGGGGAGTAATAAGGCGAAAATGTTTTTGTGTCAAGGTGAAAATAGATTTCAGGACGACCCAACGGTTAAACCTCAAAACGCAGAGGAATTCACATCTGACGACAAACCACTCTCCATATTCCAGACGACTCCAACCACCGGAAAGCGACAACAGGCAAGACTTTTTAATATAGAACCGTTCCTGATTTATGAAGTGATCGGCCATTTGGGCGGGGGAAGAGGCCATTTCTTAAATGGCGCGGCTAGAAATCGGACTTGAAATGCATCGTTCGAGCGGTGCCTTATGGCGGCGGGGCGACTTGTGGGACGCCCCGCACGCCGGGTTTTAAGCAAAATCGAAAGGTCGCCCGTTGGGCGACCTCTGATAGTCAGGGCTAATACTGGTAGTAGAAAGCATTGCTGCTGCCATCAGCGACATATAGACGATTTCGGGAAGTGTCGTAGGTCGCATGGCCTACGCAGTTCGAGTTCGGCTTAGGGTCTGACATGGCGTGCCAGGTACCGCTGGCAATGCCGTAGATGGCCGGGGTGCCTCCACAGCCACCCATCGCATAGATGAAGCCTTCCGAGTCTCCAAACCATGTTAACTGGCCGTTGCCCGAGAGGCTGAAGCCAAAGGGATGAGAGGGGAGCGTGGTAGTGGCGTTATTGGTGACGTCGTATGAGAAGAAGTCTCCACCTTCGACGATGATATAGATAAGGTTCGACGCCGAATCCGAGGTGGCAACGTTGGCTTGGTTGGCGAAGACGTGTAGCGAGGCGCTCCAGGTATTGGCCGCAGGGTTGTAGCTGTAAAGGTTGTGGTCGCCGAGCACGACCCAGAGCTTGCCTTTCTTCCACGTGCCATGCGTGTAATAGCCGGACGCGGGCGCCGAGGCGAGGGTCTCTAGATTGCTCGTTTCGGTGTTGTAGCGCTCGAGGTCATTGTTTTCATACGAGGGGGGCATGTAAATATAGGTGCCGGTGTCGTCTATCACCGGCTGCGAGCCGTGGTGACCGTAGGTAAAGGTCGTTGCGATCTCATAGGTTTCACCGATGTGATTGATGCGAAAGAACGTTCGGCCGTCGTTATCATTGCCGTACATGGAGTACAGGCGGTCTTCACGAGCCGAGTAGACCCAGCCGCCGTCGTGCTTGTCGCCGTAAGGGTTCGTCGTGAGCCACGGATCAGAGGTCGCGGTCGCGAGCCAGGGAGTGGTGGCATCGTTTGTGTTTGAAGAGACCGGCTTCTGGTAGGTCTGATTCGCAAAGGGGTCAGTGTTATTATCGCCAGAGCCGCAACCAACCATTGCCAATGTCATTAGGATTAATATCAATAAGACAATTTTATTTTTCATTTTCAACCCCCCAAATATAATGAATTTTACAGACATATTGTGAGATTTTTTAACCCACTTGTATTCTATTGTCAATAATTATTTTTAGTGGTGTCAATGCGTCCGAACTTGACAAGAACGTAAATTAAATTTATACTCCGCCATCTTTTTAAAAGGAGGCGGGCAGTGAAAAAATTAACGGCTACCATTTTATGTGTTTTATTTCTATTTCCAACTTGTGTGTTTGCTAAAAATTTATCCACAGAAGAAAAGTTCAAGAAAGACTTCCCCAAAAACAATTTTGAAAGCATAACGCCTACAGCGATTAAAGGAGTGTACGAAGTCTATACCGGCAACCAGATTTACTATTATATGCCGAAAGACGATGTAATCCTTTATGGCAGTTTAATTTCCAAAGATGGAGTAAATATCACTCAGGAAAGCAGTCTAAAAAAGATGGCGCAAAAGATGGCTAAATTGCCTTTGGATAGCGCCCTGAAAATCGGCAATGGAAAAACGGCTGTCGTGGAATTTATGGATCCAAACTGTTATCACTGTCGTCAGGCTTACAAATTCTTTTCCCAACGCCAGGACGTAACCCTTTATGTTTTCTTTTTCCCGCTATCTAAAGAATCGGGGGATAAGATCAAACATATATTATGCTCAAAGGATGTATCAAAGACATATGAAGATGTCATGAACGGGAAGCTTGACAATAACGCCCCTCTGCCTGCTTGCACGGATAAAAAAGTGGATGAAACTGTAAAAACGCATATGCGGCTTGCTTCGCAAATCGGAGTCAGAGGAACACCATTATTTTATATCAAAGGTCAGGTAGTTAATGGATTTGATCCTCCCGTGATTGAAAAGCTTTTAAAAGATTAGGAATATCATTCAAAAATAGACAGGCCGGGATTCGGTAGCACAGTTACCGAATCTTCGCGCCTGTTCGTGCTTCGCGGTCAAATGTCAGGACGGTAAGCCCTTTATCCGTATCGGTAGCTAAAAGCATGCCGTAAGATTCCACTCCCATTAATTTAGCCGGCTTTAAATTAGCAACAACAACTATTGTTTTGCCAATTAATTCCGCGGGAGTGTAGTTTTTGCCGATGCCGGCGACGATTGTTCGCTCTTCGCCGATATCGATTTTTAGTTTTAAAAGTTTGTTGGATTTGGGAACAGCCTCAACTGCAATAATTTTTCCCACACGTAAATCGACTTTGGCAAATTCCTCATAGTCAATCTCCGGCTTTAAATCAATTGCAGGAGCTTTTTTCTCTGGAGTCTGGTTGTCTTTTTCCTGGCTGATACGTGGAAATAACGATTCGCCGCGGATTAAAGGACTTCCCGCTGTCAAAGCATCATCTTTGCGGATAACTGATAAATCCATCTTTTGGGATTCATTCACTCCGATTTGCCGCAAAATTTTCTCCGCGGTTTGCGGCATAAAAGGCGTGAGCAAAATAGCTATTGCCCGCAAGGCGGCCAGTAAATTATACATAATCGCTGTTAATTTTTCCTTGTTCGCCGGGTCTTTTCCCAAAGTCCACGGCTCATTCTCGACAATGTATTTGTTNNGATTGATTTCCGGCACCTTGCCGTCGCAATACTTGACGGCCATGGTAATGGTGCGGCTGACCAGATTACCCAAATCATTGGCTAAATCAGAATTTAACCGCTGGACAAAAGCTTCCTCGGAGAAATTGGAATCCAGCCCGAACACCATATCTCTCAAAAGAAAATAACGGAAAGCATCCAGACCGTATTTATCCTTTAAATCAAGCGGCCGGACAATATTGCCGAGGCTTTTGGACATTTTGCTTTGATCTAAGTTCCAATAACCATGCACATTCAAGTGCTGAAAAGGTTCAATGCCGGCAGCCTTGAGCATTGTCGGCCAGTAAATGCCATGCGGCTTTAAAATATCTTTCGCAATGAGATGCTCGGCTGCGGGCCAGAATATTTTAAATTTTTCTCCGTCAGGATAATCCAGAGCGGTAACGTAATTAATTAAAGCGTCAAACCAGACATAGGTTACATAGTTTTCATCAAACGGCAGTGTGATGCCCCACTGCAATCTAGTTTTAGGTCGCGATATGCAAAGATCTTCCAGAGGATCGCGAAGAAAAGCCAAAGCTTCATTTTTATATCTTTCCGGACGAATAAAATCGGGGTTTTCCTTGATGTGATTAATCAGCCAATCCTGATATTTGCTCATGCGGAAGAAGTAATTACTTTCTTTGCGGTACTCCGGCTTTGTTTGATGATCAGGACATTTTCCCTCGATCAACTCTTTTTCCATATAAAATCGCTCGCAGCCGACGCAATAATGTCCTTCGTAACTTCCAAAATAAATATCACCGGAATCATAAACTTTTTGTAAAATGTAACGCACCGTTTCGATATGGTTGGAATCGGTTGTCCTGATGAAATAATCGTTGGTAATGGAAAGTTCCGGACACAAACTGCGAAACTGCGCGCTGATTTTGTCCGCGTATTCCTGGGGAGTTACTCCGGCCTTCTGCGCCGCTTCAGCGATTTTATCGCCGTGCTCATCGGTGCCGGTAACAAAAAAAGTGTTCACACCGGCCATACGATGATATCTGGCCAGGACATCGGCAACAATTGTCGTGTAGGCATGCCCGATATGCGGCGAAGCATTAACGTAATAAATTGGTGTTGTTATATAAAATGATTTTGGCATATTAAAAGCATCCCCATCGTTAATTATTGAAAATTGTCGAATTCATCCATCTTTTCCAATTCCATTGTTTGCTTGTCTTCCTGTGCTTCATTACTGTTGGCTTTAGCAGCTTTGGGGCATTTTTTTTGCCCGGCGTATCCTTCATGTTCGAAAGCCAGACAACACATCAACCGGCCGCACAATCCGGAAATCTTTTCCGGATTAAGCGACATGCTCTGTTCTTTAGCCATTTTAACGGTAACTCTTTCCAGGTTTTGCAATATCCCCGCACAACAAACCATCCGGCCGCAAATGCCAATACCTTTTGTAATGCGTGTTTCCTGACGGGCGCCGATTTGTTTCAGCTCTATCCGTATCTTAAATCTTTGGACGAGGTCTTTGACCAATTCACGGAAATCCACTCTGCTTCCCGCGGTAAAATAAAAAATAATTTTGCTCTTTTCGAAGAGGCAATCCACATCGATCAATTTCATGGAAAGCCCTCTTTTCTGAATTTTTTCTAAACAAAACTTCCAGGCCTCTTTTTCCAACTTCTCGTTTTCTTCTCTACGTTGCATATCTTCCGCTGTTACCTTGCGGACGACTTTTTTGAGATTTGCCGGCGTCTCTGACGGCGGACATCTTTTTACACCATTGGCAACAACTCCCAACGATAGACCATTATCGGTATTGACAATAACCTGATCACCCTTGTGAAGAATAAGATCGGCGGCGTTAAAACTATATATTTTGCCCTCTTTTTTAAATTTAACTCCAATAATATTTGTAAGCACTATTCATCCTACCTGATTTTTTTAATCACGGGTATAAACCCATGGCGACCCTAATTACGTCCCAAGAAGCGGGACATTATACCCTCCGCTTGTAGCGGGATTGTTCGACTTACAAATTTCAATTCACTTCGTTTTTGAAATTTGAGTCTCACAATAATTTAACTTAAATGCCATTGTTTCCAATGTCAATGATTTGTTAACATTCTGCTCGATTATATCCCCCGCCCGCTCCACCAACGCGATGTTCTGAAGAATTTGCCCGCCGGACAAACGTGCGGCCTGCGTTGAAATAAAAGAAGAATTGTCTTGATTGACCAACATTTCGTTTTTTTGAGTTTCTTTTAAAACCAAAGCATCACGGAAAATAGTGCTGAGAATATTCAGTCCTTGCTTGATTTCCTTTTTCCCCTGTCCCAAAAAAGACGCAAAATTAATTAAACTGAAAGGATCATTTCTCCGGGTAATGGAAAGCAATCTTAGAAGCTCCGTGCGATAAGCAACTATATCCTCTTCATTTAATTCCATTGCTCGGCCAATTGAACCACCGGACAACCCGGCCAAAAGCAAAGCTCGTTGATTATCCATATCTGTTTGATCGACAAGAAATTTTGCCACGGTATCAAAGCGCAACGGGTTAAAACGCATGTGCTGGCAACGCGAAATGATCGTCGATGGCATTGAGTAAGGCCGGGCTGTAACCAAAATTAATATATTGGACGGAGATGGTTCTTCCAGTATTTTTAAAAGCGCGTTCGCTGCCTGATCGTTCATTTTGTCGGCATCATCAATAACAAACACCCGCCTCCTTGCTTCCAAAGGCTTACATTTCATTTGCTCCTGAATTTCACGAATGGCATCAATGCGAATGAATTGACCATCAGCTTCGACGGAAAAGACATCGGGATGGATTCCCCTCTGGATTTTCCGGCAGGAAGAACATTCACCGCATGAATCATGGAGAGCCTCTTCCTTCTCGCAATTGAGAGCTTTGACAAATTCCCGGGCTAAAGTTTTTTTGCCCACAGCGGGAATACCGCTAAAAAGATAAGCGTGCCCTATTCGTTTTTGAGCCAGAGTTTTTTGGATAATTTCTATTTTTTTTTCATGACCGTAAATATCGTGAAAAGACATAATCAATTTATAATTTAAAGGAAGCCTTTCCAAAAGTTAATTTTACAAGTTTATAAAATCAATAATATGCCGGCGCACTTCTTTTTGAATTGTATCAACATCGCGCGACGCGTCAATTAAGCGGAAACGGTCCGGTTCATTTTTTAAAATATTGAGATAACCTTCACGAATTCGCCTATGGAAATCCATGTTTTCTCTTTCAAACCTATCGGTGGAGGATGGCTCTTTAAGGAGGTTATTCCGCTCGGTTGCTCTCTTGAGTCCTATTTCTACCGGCAAATCAAACAATAATGTTAAATCAGGCTTTAAAAGCATCGATGAATAGTCGTTGATTAACTTGATGAATTCTTGATCAAGACCGCGGCCGGCGCCTTGATAGGCATAAGTAGCATCAGAAAACCGGTCGCACAAAACAACTTTGTTTTGTTTTAATGCGGGCATGATCATCTCCCGGACATGTTGCGCCCGCGCAGCGCAAAACAAAAATATTTCCGTCTCCGCGCACATATAATAATGCTCCCGGTTAAAAAGGATGCCTCCGATTTTCCGGCCGATATCGGTTCCCGAGGGTTCCTGAGTGATAAGAAGCTCAACGTTTTTCTCAATTAAATATTCGGCAACAAGTTTTATTTGAGTTGACTTTCCCGAACCTTCAATACCTTCAAAGGTGATTAACTTTTTCACTGGCTCAACCTTCCATACCTAATCTTGGAGAAATTACTTTACAGCGCCCAAAATACTCAACTCGATTTTCGTTAAAATAATTAAGAAGCACTTAGTATTAAGTGAAAATGGTTTGTAAGTGGAGCCCCCTTCGGCAGGAGCCGGAGGCTCCCTATAATAATGAGACCCAAGCTTTAATGAAACTCAGATATTACAAGCGCAGTGCCGTAATATTTGTAAGTTGAGTTCATCCCGCGAAGCAGAGGATAACGCGACCTCCCGCGATTTACGGCGGATTCATCCCCCGGCTGAATCCGGGGATTCCAAGCCACGGGGTTGAAGTGAGAAACCGGGAATAAATCCGAACGAATACGAATTTATTCCCGGTTGTGAGTTTGCCATAAATAATTTATTTACCATCCCCCGCCACAATTGCTTCCACAGGACATTGATCAACACAAGTTCCGCAATCGGTACAAAGTTTAGCGTCAATAACATACTTATCTTCGCCTTCAGAAATTGCCTCCACAGGACATTCGCTTTCACAGGAACCGCAAGCTATACATTCGTCGGTAATCACATATGCCATAATTCTTTATGCTCCTTTTATTAATAATTATTTCAACAAAATTGAAGTTCACTAACAAGTTCGTTGTCAGATAATCTTTGTTAACCAAGCCCAATGATAATTGTCAATCCACAAAATAAAAAAACGAATTGATATTTTCATTATCATAAAAAGCAACAATAAAACAATGTAGTTTTGCAAGCCATTGCCGCAAAGATTGCAAACTATTAAACAGCGACTACTTCTTTTATATCCGGCACTTGAGTTTTAATGATTTTTTCTATTCCCATTTTTAAAGTCATTTGGGACATGGGACAACCATGACAAGCTCCGGTTAACTTCACCTTTACTATCCCATCTACGCTGACATCGATAAGCTCTACATCCCCGCCATCCGCCTGCAGACTGGGCCTGATAAGATCGATAGCTTTTTGCACCTTTTCTTTCATATAATTTCTCCCTAATCGGTTAAAATTTATCTTTTTCGCCCGTTCAATGCGGCATGAAAACGATCATCTCGCGAATAACATCGCTGGCAACTTTAGGCAAGTCAGGCTTAAAAAACATGTAACTTTCCATTATAGCATGGCCGGCTTTCCACATTAATTTACCAGTGGAGGCCTCGTACAATTTCATGGTCATGCCAACCTTCGCCACTTTTTCATCCTTCTGAACAGTATAATTCCACTCATCAACGGACACCAGCAAGAATGCATCAACTTTGGCTAATTCGCCAATTTTCTTGCTCAAGTCAGGGTCAGAAAAATCAAGTGTTTGCAATTTAGAAAGATATTCCGTCATTGCCTTATGTAATTCTTCATTGGCCAGAAACTGACTGTTCAGGCTCTCCGTGTCCATTATATTAGCGAACCACTTTTTTTCAACAAGCGAACCGGCAATAATTTGTTCCACTACCCCCCTTGCGCCTTTTGTTTCTTCATAACTCAACATTTCCACCGGAAAAACAGCAACTTTTTGCGGGTGAAAATCTTTTGCCTCCGGCGCTAATTGGGAAAAACGTAATCCGCTGCAAGCGATCGTTGTTAAAACGAAAATTATTAAAATATATTTCACGAATAATTTTTTTCTCATAATCTTTAAAACCTCCTTCTTCCCTGGAGAACATCTCTATATCAGAAAACACGCCACAGGAGAACACAAAAACCAGCCATAATATAGCTGGTTTCCAAAAGGCCTTCCTTAACCGCCCCGGAAAGCCCGAGTTTTCTATCACAAAACTGGAAACAAATCCATATATATAATATGCAGACAAGCAGAAAATAACTCAAAGATGATGTCCATCCTGCCGGATAAGAAAAAAGAAGAAGAGCTAATAATATCAATGAAATAATTTTGAGTACGGTTAAAGTCCTGGTTTTGCCGAAGAACACGGGAATCGTTTCTTGTCCTATTAATTTATCACTTTGTATTTCTAAAATATCCGACATTGCTGAACGGATAAAAACGATTCCAAAGGTAAAACCAAAAGCAACGATTAAACCGGCATGAAAAGAATAATTTTTGTTCAAGGCCGGCAAAATTGCCGTTACTATTCCCCAGGCTATGGACATAAATATATTTTTCGAACCGGGCAAATCTTTTAAACTTCGGAAGTGCCATTTCTTAGGCAGAATTCTCATATTATAAAGTATACCCGCAAGTGAAATAACAAACAAAAAGATAAAAGGAAGAACAGCATTATTAAACGCCAACACAAGGGCAACCAAAATAGAAGCTAAAGCGGTGAAACAATATAATTTCCCATGCCGCTGGTAAGTTTCTTCCCGAAAAGAACCTATCAGACCAGCCGGCTTGCGGCTAATCAACCGATTTAAAACATGCATCGCGTAGACAAAAAAAGAGGTAATCGCAATAAAAGACAGCTTGACAGGTATGCCTTGCAGCAGCATGCAGGCCAGACAAAGGCAGCCGGCGCCCAGAGCCGAATAAACATCAGTTTTTATAGTCGATATCCAAAGATTGAGCAGCTTGCCTATTTTTTTTAACTTACGGCTTTGACCTTCCATAATCTTATCCATCACCCGATCGATAATCCAGTTCGGAGTAGAAGCGCCTGCCGAAACTCCAATGCGATTATAAGGGCCGAAATTAATATTTTCCATTTCTGTAGGAGTTTCAATATGGAAAGAGGGCGTTTGCTGCTTTTGAGCAAGATCAGCCAGCCTTCTGGTATTGGCGCTGTTTTTTCCGCCAACTATGAACATTGCATCCATTTCACCCGCCATTGCGATAACTTCCGCCTGCCTTTGTTCCGTTGAAGAACAAATAGTGTTAAATATAATCGAGTGAGGATAAATATTTTTAATTTTTTTAACAATCTTACTGTAATTATCCGAATCTTGTGTTGTCTGGGCAACAACGCAAACTTTATCAAAGGAAGGCAATTTATCCACATCATCCAATGTAGCCAGAGTAATGCCCCGGCCGCCGGCGTAACCCAAAAGACCGTCAACTTCCGGATGTTCCTTGTCGCCCACGATCACTACCGTATAATCAAGAGCGGCATGTTTTTTGATGATAGCTTGAACATAACCGACTTTGGGGCAGGTGGCATCAATGATTTTGACGCCGCTTTCCTTAATTTTTTTTCTTTCAGCCGGAGCAATACCGTGGGCACGAATAATCAGGATAGCATTTTCTCTGTCCTGTATTTCTTCGATATTTTCGATCGGATTGACGCCGCGGTTCTTGAGCAGTTCAATTGTTTGCGGATTATGAATCAAAGGACCATAAGTATAAATACGACGGCTGGTTTCATGCTGCGCTATTTCCAGCACAATATCCACAGCCCTGCGAACACCCATACAAAAGCCCGCGGTCCTGGCGAGTTTAATTTCCATTTTGCTCTTTCTTTCGCGCTAAAATAAAAAATTCTCTGTTACCAGCCGGGCCTAAAATAGGCGATGCACAAGTTCCTTCGACTTCCAAATTCAGGGATTGACAAAATCCGCTGATATCCTGCACTACACGATCATGAATAGCGGGATCTTGAACTACACCGTGTTTGCCCACTTCTTCTCTTGCGACTTCAAACTGAGGTTTGATCAAAGCTAAAATTTGCGCTTCATCTCCAAGTAATTTTAAAACCGCCGGAAGAACAATTTTGAGAGAGATAAAAGAAGCATCGATTACGGCCAAGTCAATTTGTTCGTTAAGATCAGCGCCGTCATAATAACGGATATTGGTGCGTTCGATTACGACTACACGTTTGTCTTCGCGCAATTTCCACGCCAACTGGCCATAACCGACATCGAGAGCGTAAACTTTGCGGGCGCCTGCCTGCAAAAGGCAATCAGTAAAACCTCCGGTGGAAGCCCCCACATCAAGAGCGACAATACCTTCAACATTCAAATTAAATTCTTTCAGGGCTTCTTTTAATTTCAATCCTCCGCGGCTCACGTAGGGATTGTCTTCACCCTTTAAATGTATTTCAGCGTCAACGGGAACAGGCGCACCCGCTTTATCCAGATAGACTTCATTAATTTTCACCGCGCGAGCTAAAATCAGCGCGCGAGCCTTTTCCAGCGTGGGCGCGATTCCGCGATCGATCAACAATTTATCCAAACGAATTTTTTGAGTGACCATATACTCATGCTAAAAATTAGATATTGGATTCTTTAGCCAGCATTTCCCTTATCGTCCGAATAATACCTTCTTCATTAATACCGTACTTATGGCGTTGCTGTGCCTGAGTGGCATGTTTAACAAATTCCTCCGGAATGCCCAATCGTTTTACCCGAACGCCGGTTACGCCTTTTTCAGCCAGCAATTCTAAAACAGCGCTGCCGAAACCGCCTTGAAGCATATTTTCTTCAATCGTAATAATTTTTTTAATTGTCGCCGCCGTTTTTAAAATAAGTTCTTCGTCAAGCGGTTTAACAAAACGGGCATTAATTACTTTGATATTCAATCCTTCTTCAGCGAGACGCTTTGCCGCCGCAAGAGCCGTATTTACCGTTGAACCGATAGCGATCACAGCCAAATCTAAACCCTCTCGCAGCACTTCGCCTTTGCCTACTGCCAAAGTTTTTAGTTCATCATCCAGACTTGCGCCGACTCCTTTACCCCGCGGATAACGCAATGACACCGGACAACCACAACCGATAGCCGTTTTGAGCATATGCTGGAGTTCATTTTCGTCTTTGGGCGCCATGACAATAATATTAGGGATGGAACGCAAATAAGAATAATCCAGGAGACCCTGATGGGTCGCGCCATCTTCGCCGACAAACCCGCCGCGGTCGATGGCAAAAACAACCGGCAGCTTTTGCAGACAAACATCATATACGATCTGATCGTAGGCTCTTTGCAGAAAAGTCGAATAAATGGCAACTACAGGAATAAAACCTTCGATCGCCAGGCCGGCGGCAAAGGTTACTCCGTGTTGCTCCGCAATACCCACATCATAAAAACGGTTCGGAAACTCCTGAGAGAACCAATCAAGCCCTGTGCCTTCACACATTGCGGCGGTAATAGCCACAATACGGGAATCAGCCCGCGCCAGTTTAACAAGGGTCTGGCCGAATATTCCCGTATATGTTGGAATATCAGATGGTGAAGAAATACTTTGACCGGTTTCCACATTAAAAGGCGCTACGCCATGATAAGTAAGCGGATTTTCTTCAGCAAACTTGTAGCCCTTGCCTTTCTTTGTGATTACATGAACGAGCACGGGGCCGGTCAGATCTTTGATATTTTCAAAATTTTTAATGAGATCTTTCAAATGGTGACCTTCCAGCGGCCCAACGTAAGTAAAGCCCAGTTCTTCAAAAAGCGCCCCGGGGACCAAAAAGGTTTTCCATGATTCTTCTATCTGCTGAAGCAATCTGACTATATACTTACCAATACCAGGAATATTTTTGAGTAATCTTTTAACATTCGCCCTCATTTTAGTTACAGCATGGCCGGTCATGATGCGGTTCAAATAGGAAGACAACGCGCCAACGTTAGGAGAAATAGACATCTCATTATCATTTAAAACGATGACCAGATCTTCTTCGCGATCGCCCGCCCAGTTCAAGCCTTCAAAAGCCATCCCTGTAGTCATGGAACCGTCGCCGATAACGGCAATTATTTTATTGTGATCACCTCTTAAACTCGCCGCTTCGGCAAATCCCGCCGCCGCGGAAATAGAAGTTCCACTGTGCCCGACATTAAAAACATCATAAGGGCTTTCTTCTCTTCGAGGAAATCCGCTAATACCGTTTTGCCGGCGCAAAGTGGCGAATTTATCTTTGCGTCCGGTGATAATTTTATGCGCGTAAGTTTGATGGCCCACATCCCAGATGATCTTATCTTGCGGCGTATTAAAAACGTAATGGAGAGCCAGCGTTAATTCGACTGTTCCCAAAGATGCGGCCAGATGACCGCCGGAAGACGCGACTGTATTAATAATCAATTCTCTTATTTCCTGCGCCAGAATATTGAGCTGGGCAATATCGAGATTACGGATATCCGCTGGGAATTCTACATTTTTCAGAACACTGTAATTTACTTTTTTCTGTTGTTTTACCAAAGCCAATGCCTTTCCAACAATATAA
>PLMV01000094.1 GCA_003141615.1 Syntrophaceae bacterium | reverse complement strand
GTGCAGCCTCGTGGCACACTTACTGGTTGAAATGTTGTGTAAATTGGGAAAATAAGAAAAATAACATTACAGGAAGTAAGAAATTTTAGACAAGTATGCTTAAACCGGATTAAGACTCGTTACTCTTTTGTTTCCACGAGATGTAATCCTCAAGTTTCTTGATTGCGTAGATGGGTGTATTGACGAATTCCACGCCCGCCTCATAAGACTCATCATCAATGATGATTTTAACCCATTTTACTTTTACTATGGCGATTATCTTTTGTTGCAGAGTCTTTAATGTCATTTCTATCATGAGGAGGGTATCTACGGGCAAAAGAATATTGGTCTGAAGTTTTGCACCGGATACAGAGACATCCTTTATATAGTTATATGTGATTTTTTCTTTAGGAAGATTTTTTCTGCTGGAGATGACACTTATAGTAACCTCATTTTCCTCCTCCAGTCTTGGCGCTATTCTTTTTTCGTCCATAACGATTCATTCCTCCTTTATTTACTCCAGAATGCTCGTTTTGAAAAAACCTTCACTTCAAACCCTGCTTATTCATGCTTGAATTATAAGAAACGCGGTCATGTATGTCAATGAAATATTGGCCACAAAATGTCAGGAAGAAGTGATTAAGAGCATACGGTCCATCCCAATATGCTGACTATCGTGTCAGCAAAACCGGAATCGGGCTTTTGCGGATAACGTGAGATGTAGTGCTGCCTAAGAGTAATTCGCGCAGACGGTTGTGTCCATAGGCTCCCATGACCATTAATTCCACGGCGCCTTCCAGGATGAACTTGATAATTTCATTGGATTCTTTGCCGGACAGGATTATTATTTCGCAATCAGATGTCGGGGCAACTGATTCTTTTTGATTCATGTCTTCTATCTGTGTGGATAAAGTATCGGCTTTTTTCGTGTCTGATGTGATGATGACAGCTGTCAGCGGCCAGACAGCTTGGTCTGATAATTCCAAAGAAAGCTTTAAAGCTTTGGACGCCGAATCACTGCCGTCGTAAGCAAGCCCCATGCTTTCTATTTCCAGAAAATTCTCAGGAGTGACCAGCACCGGTTTGCCCGAATTACGGATAACAGCTTCGGCAACAGAACCAAGAAGCCCGCCTTCCTTTAAGTGAAAGTGTTCGCCTTTTTTTGCCATTAGAATTAAATCAGCGTTTTGGGCTTCTTCGATGATTATTGGGCTGATTTTACCAATCGTTTTTCTTACTTCGGCCTTGATGCCGGATTCCTGGCAGCGCTTCTGAAAATCTTTTAAGATAAAATCCGCTTTTTCATTAAGAGATGTTTCAATGGCATCAAAAAAACCGTCATAAGGCGGCATTCCTACTGAACCGGAAATGTCAGTCAGCATCGGCCCCTGAATCAAATTCACATCCAGAACATAAAGGCCGATTAAGGCGGCGTTGAGTTTACGGGCGACATAAATTCCGTATTCCAAAGCGGTGAGACTATTAGCGGAACCATCGGTAGGAATGAGGATTTTCTTTATCATGATGATTTCTCTCTAAAATTAGAATAATGACTACTATTCTTTTTTGTCGAAGTGTTTTAAGTCCTGGAGCAAATTAGCAATATCTTTTTCTTCCCAATTATCCGAAACGCCATCATCGTCAGTATTTGCTTCGGAGGAATGGGAACCATCTTCATTGAAAACAAGAAATTTGCCTACACAATTTCCATTTTTATAAGTGGCTTTTTCTTTTATCTTCCCGCTTTTGAAATATGCAACATATTCGCCCTCCCGTTTGTCGTTTTTAAAATATCCGCTTTCCTTAATTTGCCCATTTTTATAATAACAAATATAGTTGCCGTCAAATTTGCCGTTCGTAAAATTTTCTTCTTCTTTTAATTGTCCGGTTTTATAATAAATTTGATATTTGCCGTCAAGCTTGCCGTTTTTGTAGTATTCCTGTTCTCTGATATGCCCGTTTTCATAATAAGAAATATATTCTCCGTCCATTCGGCCATTAATAAAATTTACCTTTTCCCTTACGTGGCCGTCGTGATAATAAGCCACCGCTGCGCCATTTTTCTTGCCGTGAACAAAAAACAGATGCGCCAGTATTTGACCATTATTGTAGTAGGAGGTGTATTCACCTTCTAATTTACCTTCCTGGAGAAATTTTTTTTCTTTTATAGCTCCATCGGAGAAAAACAACGTTGTTTCCTCTGGAGCCGCATTTGTTTTGGCCATAAAATATAATCTCGTTTAAAGTTTTTAACTTACTTAAATCAATTTAAAATCTGAAGCCAGACGCCAGAATAATCACTTCGTTTATGAATTGCCCTATAAAAAAGGCCTGTTATTTTTAGGCGATTAAGGCATTGCTTTTTTTAAACAATCATTTATGATAATGCAACTAAAAAAACCGAATCCCACGACTTGGAATCACCCGGCTCCAGCCGGAGGGAGCTCCACTTATTAATAAATGATTATTTAATTATTTTTGGAAAAAAGCTATTAGAATTTGACAGCCGGACACATTATTTCCTATAATAATACTTTAAAACTATGATAAAGAGCATAATTAATGATAACCTCTAATTTAGATACAACGAGAGTGGCCATTATTGGGCCGGGACGTTTGGGCACATCTTTTGCGTATAAATTTGGCCGTGATAACAAACGTGTGGCCATTTATTACCACGATTCAGAAGTTTGTAAGGCGATCAACAGAGATCATTTAAACCCCCTCCACTTAACAGAAGATTTAGCTAAACGATTGGGTGGAATGGAAAGCGTTCCCCGCCTGTCGCCCAAAGTATACGCCACAAACGATTTGGAACACATCGTCGAAAATAATGATTTTATCATTCTGGCCATAACCATGAACCGCCTTCCGGATTTGCTCAATTATCTCAAACCAATGATTGATAAAAAAGCAGGTGATACATGTCTTATTTCTCCGATAAAAGGTTTGATTTCCGATGAAATTTCCAAGGAGCTGATAACACCTTCCCAACTAATCAACAGCAATCTTTACAATTTAAAGCATAAGTATCAGCTTGGGTGTATTGGAGGGCCGTTTTTTGATATGGATATAGCGTTGGGCAATCCTGTTTGTTTAACAGTAGCCGGCAAAAAACGCATTGCCAATATTATCAGGGAAGATTTACTTAAATTCAACCGCAAGGAAATAAATTCATATTATAACTTTGACATTGTCGGGGTGGAAGCCTGCGGCGCTTTAAAAAATATTGTGGCGAATATTAAGGGGCTGGCGGATTCGCTGGAGCTGGGTGATTCAATCCCCGGCACCATATTTGCCCGTTCCGGCGTGGAAATTCGTTCGTTATCCCGTCTTTTGGGCGGTGGTTTTCAGGCTTTCCACAGCCAGGCAGGCGTGGGCGACATGTATGTAACTGTTTCGTCCCTGGCCAGTAAAAATTACCGCTATGGAAAATATTTTTATGAACTCTATACCGGCAATCCCATCGAAACCAACTTGCGTGTATTGGAACAAATTGATGGGACTCCCGAAGGCCCCAATACGGTCAGAAACGTTTATAAATATTTAGAAAAGAAAAACATGTACAGCCCTCTTTTTTCCTGCGCCTACCGGATATTTAATGAAGCAGGCAACAAAGACGCCATCAAAGATATGATCATTCAAGCCTGTCAGCATGATAAAAGAACGAAAGAATATATCGGCCAGGTATCCAGATTTATGTACCGTATTCTTCCTAATTACTGGTATCGCCGTGATAAAAGTTTTTTCGACTAAACAATTTAATCGTATATTGTTCAAAATCAAAAAATTAAAAATAATAAATTGGAATTACAAAGAAACAAATATAAAATCAATACGACGTTCCCAGTTTTCGGGATATTATGCCGATCCAGATAATATCCCAAGTAAGAAAACAGAAAATTGGTTGATTGTTATTTAATATTAAGTTATTAGACTTAAAATTGCAGTTTCTGCTGAGGGGTTTTATGCCGACAAGGGTGTCGGCGTTTGTAATATTAACACCGATCCATATAAACAATGTTAGACGCATAGAATGATGGAATACAAATACGAAAGACATCGGGCGGATAAATATCGGAAGGAGCAAGTCCTGCCAGTACTTCTGGCGGCGGCGAAGCACTTTGCCTACGTTGAATTTAGTCTGCGAGACTTCATTTCTGCGAAGCTTGGCATCTCTCGGGGCGGCGTGGATAGCGCATATGGTTCTTGGTCCGAGGCTATGCGCGCCTTGCGAATAGCGCTTCGTGCCCAGGGGATTGAGCTCGCTGCGCGTTCGACGAAGCGGATTTCAGACGACGAGCTATTCATTGAAATGGAACGGATCTGGAATGAGCTCGGGCAGCGCCCTTCACGACATGAATGGGAGAAGTCCGGATCAAAATACAGCTTCCAACCGTACAAGACACGATTTGGAGGGTGGACCAAAGCCTGCCTTCGATTCATCGAATGGCGGATGGGCAAACCCGTGGTTATTGAATTCCAAGAGATAGTGAAGACTCCACAAAAAATTGTTCCAACTGAAAGTTTGCCCCGCGGTCCTTCTGATCGATTGCGCCTGAGAGTACTAGCGCGGGATGGATTTCGGTGTGTTCTGTGCGGCCACAGCCCAGCAATTGAGAGAGGAGTCGTGCTCCATCTCGATCACATCGTACCCTATTCTAAAGGGGGAAGAACGACCTTCGATAATCTAAGAACTTTGTGCGCGGCTTGCAATCAAGGGAGGGGCAACATTGAAGAACTTGCAAAGGGCGTCTAACAACCGCTCCAACCCGACCGGATAAAGCACCGGCGGGTTAAGCGGAGCGTTAGGAAATTTCGGGGACAGTATAATTAATTACCTTCCCAATTACTGATATCGCCGCGATAAAAGTTTTTTCGACTAAAATAATTGAATAATATACCTTTTTAAATCAAAGATGATATCGAGGCGGCTAGACGGAGACGACGAGGCGTATTACTAATACGTTGAGGAAGCCGACAACGACGCCAACAAAGCCGCGCTTTGATTTAAAATTGGTATTACATCTCTTCTTCTTTGACGATTTTGGTTTTAATCACCGCGATGAGTTCCTGAAAGACGGGCAACACATCTTTTCGAAATCTTCCGGCCACACAAACGTTCATAATATCGTCGCCTACCTGGAGATGGCCTTCATTAATCCACGCCTTAATGTCAGCGATGCCGTCTTTCTTTTTAAATTCACGCACAGTAGCTTCGAGCTTTGCCTTATCGTAGGAAAGATTCATCGCCTGAACCTTTCCTCCATCCTTCGCCGTAGCCCGTACTATTCCATTATGTAAAAGAATCATACCGAGCATGTCTGCCGGACATTCTTTTTTTATTTCCTTTATCCATTGATTGATCATAAAAACCTTCCCTTATTATTATATATCTTATTTACGAATCAGTTATTGTGAAACTCCAATTCTAATGAAACTCAGATATTACAAGCACAGCGCAGTAATCTCTGCCAGTTGAATTATCCCGTAGCCAAAGGCTATCGGGGCTATCCCGCAAAGCGGAGGGTACAATACCCCGCATCTTGCTGCAAAATGTTTCCAAAGCTTGCTTTGGGGTTCATACCCGTGATTTTGAAGATAATTCTCTTAAAAACATCAAAACCATCGCATTGACCTTATCCGCTTCCCCTCCCCGCAATATACCGTGATGATCGGCATAAATTCGGAGAAACTGTTTTTCCTTTGTGCCAAGCTTTTCAAAGATTTCCTGTGCACTCACCGAATTCACTACGGGATCATCTGAGCCCTGTATGATAAGTGTCGGCTCCATCACATTTCTTAGTTGATTTTCGACTTGCTTCATGAGCTTTTCCAGTTCATTTCCCCCGCTCACGGGATTTCGCAAATAGTTTATCTCCGAATTTTCCGGCACATTTTCCACGAATTCCATTTTTCCTTTATTCACATGAATCTTTGAGAGCAACTTATTCCACGCGACAACAATAGATGCAAACTTGGAAGCGATGCCCTTCAGTTTGAGGGGAGCATTGATGGATATCACTCCGGCGAACCTGCCGGGCTTATTGGCAGCCTGTAGCAGAGCAATTCCGGCGCCCATGGAAAATCCGCCGATGGAAAATGTCCTGACGCTGTTTTTCATGATAATGTAAGCCCTGCTCGCGGAATCGTACCACTTTTCCCAGTTTCGGACGGCGAGATCCTCAGGCGCTGTACCGTGCCCGCGCAACCGGACACCGTAAACATTATAGCCATTCTTATAAAGATAATCCGCCAACGGCCTGATTTCTTCAGGCGCCGCCATATACCCATGAACCAGAACAACTCCCTTTCTGCTGAAAAAACACTTTAAGAAGAAAGGTCTTCCAATATTTTTAGACTTGCTCTCATCTTTTATATAATACTCTTGATAGTCCTGCTCAAAGAGATTTTTATCCAATTTGATAAAGTGATTTTTTATCTTCCATCGGACAAAAAAGGCTGGAAGGATCATCAGGCGGTCCATGGCCGTGATGAAACCTCGGAGAGGCTCTATCTCGTTTTTTAGAACCTCAATGATATTATCCTTCCTGATGGCATGAAAATCGGATTTCCTGCTGAATCGTTCACTGTTTTTAGTGATTATCCCGTTTTCCAGAGTAATGAAATTGTTGGCTACGGCTTCTTTTATAAAATTATCGTATTTTTCATGATAATCATCGGTAAGAAGATAAAACTGCTTTTTGAAGAGGGACGTGTGGCAATTGGATATGCCGATTGTACGCAAATATTCTATGGCGAGAAAAACACGGTTTTTGAAGTCGTCTTCACTGAAACTGTTTTTCCAATATTTTGTCAAAATATATGAGAACAGGTGATCATGATTAACAGTCGTCATGCCGTATATGGCATTCATATAATCATATCTCATGCTGACGCATAATTTTTTGAAAGGTACTAATTTTTTAAACTCCTCCGGGTTCAGGTAATGGTTATTATCCGCCAGCATCTTACTCATCCCGGAACTTGTAAGAATATATTTTTTTATCAGCATCGGTTTTCCAAAGTTAATATCGATATCCACACGACCCATTATGATGGGGCCCTCAACCTCCATCTCCTCTTGAAACTGGGTTGAAATATTATCGACAAATCTGTTGGCAAGCTTGCTCAACGCATTCTCTTGCGCGCGGACAGGATAATAGGTGATGTTTACCGGTACAATATAAGTTTCTTTATTTATAATTTTGTCTACATCTGCAGGATCAAAACCAAAATGTGTCGCGAGCCGGGTAATGGATGAATCATCTCCCCGGGCACGGAATACTCGCAATTTTTCACGTATAAATTCGGTCCGCAAGGCGATTTGCGCTGCTCCGGAGTGAGGCGGCCGCCGGAGACCTGAATTGTAAACTATATATTTGCCTTTCTCGATTATCTTCTTATCTTTTATTATCTGGCCTTCCGGAAAAATAATGACCGGGTAACTGTCGGTGAGAAGCGCGTTGATAAATATTTTATCCCTGTTGGGATTATTAGTTGAAATTGCGCCCACCTTATCCATAAAAGTGCTCATTTCACCGCTAAAAAAGGACTTATCGGCCAGAGAGATGGGATATTTTTTAATACTCTTTTTGATGATATACGGCATTAAGATTGTTTCTAAACGCGTAAAGTGATTGATGACATAGAGCACAGGCTGATCAGGCACGTTCTGGTTTCCATGCAGGCGGATATCCGATCCCGATACCTTTATCAAAGTATCAAGGGCAAGTTCAATTATTTTAATCAAAGAGTTTGATATATTCATTATCTTTGACCTTCGCTTTTTTACATTTGTTTTATATCCGCCGCCACTCTTTTCAATATATCCGGTTTATTAGTAAAAATCCCGCTGACACCTATTTTCAGAAACCGCCTCATATTCTTTGCGTCATTTACAGTATAAATATTTACAGGAATATTATTTAATTTAAAATTGGCAAGCCATTTCTTGTTAAACTCAGCGTTGGAACAGTTAAAGGCATCGGCTCCCAGTGATTCAATTATATCTGAAGGCAATTTAGAACCATAGCGTTTTTTTTCAAACAACACGGCAACAGTTACAGTGTTATCGATTTGCTTGAGATGCATAATGGCGCGCGGATCGAAACTGGAAAACACGACATGTTCCCGCATCCTGGCTTGTTCGACAATTTTCAGACATTTTTCTTCAATGCCGCCGAAGAACATTTTGCTTACCGCTTCCGTTTTGATTTCAATATTCGCCGCGATTTTATTTTTGCAGACGCCTAAAACTTCAGCAAGAGTCGGTATTCTTGTGTTTTTAAAATCTTTACTATACCAGCTTCCCGCATCCATTTTTTTCAATTCGGCAAGCGTGTGATCGGCAATTTTCCCCCGGCCATCCGTACAGCGTGATATTTTTTCATCGTGAAAGACAACAACCTCTTTATCCGAGGTAAGCTGAACGTCGAGTTCGACCATATCCGCGCCCATGGCAATAGCGCCCTTAAACGAGGGAATAGTATTTTCGGGAAAATAGGCCGACGCCCCGCGATGGGCAATGATGGTAAAGTCATCATCATCGCGGAGGTTATACTTGAATAAGTGGTAAGGTTTGCCCATTAGCAGCACTCAATATTATTTTATGGTGAATTAGAAACAGGAAACTGTTAACCGTTTTTATTACTTTGTAAAACACCCACCACAATTTGCGGACAGTTCTGCCTGATGCTGCTTTAGACACCTTATGATTAGTCCCTTTCCCGGTTTTACGTCTTTACAAAATTTTTCCGCATCCGGTTTGCAGGCTTTGACAAAATCCCGCGCCTTTTCTCTTTCTGCCTCAAGCTGCTCCTTACAGGCAAGCGATATTTCACCTTCATGCTGCTTCATACATTGTGCTATCCGACCTTGTCCGGGCTTAACATTTTTACAGAATTTTTCATAATATGCTTTACATGCACCTTGTTTTTGTACATCCTGGGCATAAGAAAGGGATGAGACAAAACAAAACATGACGGCAACAACTAATACAAAGCTTAATGTTTTCATAAATCCTCCTTATATTCTTTCTTTACCGCATGTTTTTTAACATATTAAAGCATATAATTCTTTAACTATTTTATAGATAAATATTTTCCCAATGGCCGTTTCGCTTTTGTTCATTAATAAATTACTCTTGACATTTCAATTAACTGTTGTAAAATAGATACAACAGAAAGGTGGTGAATTATATGGCAATAGCAAAAACCTTTGGCGAGTTGTTTAAGACAAAGAGAATCAGCAAAAGCCTTACTTTAAGGGAGTTTTGCCGGATTAATGGATTCGATCCTGGCAATGTAAGCAAAATTGAAAGAGGACTGTTCCAACCGCCACAATCAAAAGAGATGCTTTTGAAGTATGCCTCGGCTTTAGGCATTAAAGAAGGTTCTGAAGAATGGTTGACTTTTTGTGATCTGGCAATAACCAGACTACCTAACGACATTGTAACTAATCAGGAACTAATGAACGCGTTACCTGTATTATTTAGAACAGTACGTAATAAGAAGCTTGATAAAGAAGACCTTGACAAACTAATAAAATCTATCAAAAGAGAACTACGCTGATGTTTAAATGTCCCTATCTCAGCTACATCGAAATTGGCAAGAGAACAGAAACATTTCTTCAACAGCACCATCCTTCATTTGAAATCCCGATACCTGTTGAAGAAATTATTGAACTAAAGCTTGGACTCGATATTTTTCCTTTTCCACGACTATACAAAGATCATGGCTTAAATGGATTTCTGAGTAAAGATATGTCAGCCATTCATATAGATGAAGTTCAGTTTAATCAATATAATGAAAAGTACCGTTACACATTGGCACATGAATTGGGGCATTATGTTTTACACAAGAAATGTTATGATGATCTGACCTTTCAATCCGCAGTTGATTATGCCAACTGGAGAATTTCCATTCCTGCTGAAGAAATTAGTTGGTTTGAAACTCAAGGCGAGTGGTTTGCCAGTCAGCTACTAGTGCCTTCTAAACAACTAATTGATGTTTGCAAGGTCGTCGTTAACAAACATAAAAAAGAATTCAAAAAACTGGCATCAATACCGGATGACATTTGGTCATATATCGCTATAGAAATCGCTGATTACTTTGACGTTAATCCGCCTGTAGTTGAAAACCGCATTAAAAAAGAAAATATACCGGCAAAGATATCTATATTAGGATAAAGAGGATTAATATGAAAGTACTGGGCATTATGGGAAGTCCGCGAGTCGGCGGTAACAGCGATATTCTCCTTGACGAAGCTTTGGCCGGTGCCAAGGATGCAGGTGCGGAAGTGGAAAAAATTATCTTGGACAAAAAGAAAATTTCCGGCTGCAAAGACTGCAAGAAGTGTAACGAAACCGGCATCTGCATGATTAAGGACGATATGCTCCAGATCCATAAGAAGATTTTGGATGCTGACGCCATTATTCACAGCGGACCTGTTTATTTCTGGTCCATGACCTCGCAGATGAAAGCTTACATGGACAGGTGGTGCGCTCTCTTTGACGCAGAGTGGAATTGGCAGAAAGCTTACTATCCCAGAATGAAGGGCAAGCGTATAGGCCTGATCACGGTTTGCGGAGATCCGAACGTCCATACGGCTGATCCTATCGTGCACAGCTTTAAATCAACAGTGGAAATGACAAAAATGCACTGGCTCGGAGCTGTCATGGCATCCGCCTCAGATAAGGGGGATATTATCAAGGACAAAACGGCCAGAAAGCAGGCTTTTGAGCTTGGAAAAAAAGCAGCACAGACTTAACCCGTTGCCTAATACAACCGCAGGAATAATTCGCTTTTTTGAATTAAGAACGGCAGTGCCCGGCCATATACTGTTGTTGTATCAAATTCCTTGCAATTCCTCCTAAAGAAAGGTAAAAATGCGAATTACTGATTAGATAAAAAACTGTTAAGAAACTGTTTTCATAGAATATTATGGCATCAAAAATCATTTTTTCAAATCTCAGTCGCAACGACGATTATACGATTTTACTCAATGGTCAAGACCGGGGTACCGTACTGCCCCTGAAAACCAATACGATTGATGTGGAACCGGGGAAATACGAACTTAATATCTCGGGCAGTAATGAAGAAGGATTGCCGAGTATGTGCAAACCGATTCAGATTAGAATGGCGGATTGCAAGACCGTCCATTTACAGATCGATGCCCGGCACTTTGCGATCGGTATATACGACGAGAAGGGAACACAGTTGAACGACAAACATGGTTTCCTTTGCGGATACGTTGCCGATGGCGTTCATATAGACAATCCCATTGCATGAATATGTATGATGACAAGCCGCAACAATCGTTTTTTGAGCGCATCAGACGCCGTTTTATTGGCGCGCCGCGGAATATCAATGAGCCGTCCCTCTTTCACAAAATTTCCCTGATCCCGATTCTGGCGTGGATCGGTCTAGGCGCTGACGGTTTATCATCATCCTCTTATGGGCCGGAAGAAGCCTTCAAGGCTCTGGGCCCTCATACCTACCTGGCCATCTTTATTGCCATTGCCACAGCGTTCACGGTGTTCATTATTGCTTACGCCTATTCCCGCATCATTGAACATTTTCCCTACGGCGGCGGCGGGTATATAGTCGCCACCCATAACATCAGCGCTCAGGCAGGCGTCATTGCCGGGTCGGCACTGCTTGTGGACTATATCCTGACCATCACCGTTTCCCTTGCCTGCTGCGGGGATGCCATCTTCAGTTACCTTCCCCACGCCTTTTTGCATTACAAGATGCCTTTCGTCGTGGGGTTGATTATCCTGCTCGTTTTGATGAATCTCCGTGGCGTAAAAGAATCCATCACTTTTCTCGCGCCCATATTCATCGTATTTATAATCACCCATATTCTCCTCATCGGCTATGGTCTGGGAACCCATTTGGGTGAAATAGGACCAGTTTTGGGAAAATACCGCGGAAGTGTGCATCAAGATCTCTTGACAATTGGTTTTATAGGAATCATGGCGATTTTTTTGCGGGCATTTTCCATGGGCGGTGGAACATATACGGGAATCGAGGCCGTTTCCAACGCCATGAACGTCATGCGGGAACCAAAGGTGCAGACGGGTAAGCGCACCATGGTATATCTGGCTGTATCACTGGCCGTCACCGCTTCCGGCCTTCTTTTTTGTTATGCTTTGTTTTCCATTCAACCCGCCGAAGGCAGAACCCTGAATGCAATCCTGGCGGACCGGACCTTCAGCGGCTGGCCCTTGGGTGGTCTCTTGGCTCTTGTTACTCTTCTTTCGGAAGGCGCTCTTCTTATGGTCGGTGCCCAGGCTGGTTTCGTCGATGGACCGAGGGTTATGGCCAATATGGCCGTTGATTCCTGGCTTCCCCGGCGTTTTTCGGCTCTATCGGAACGCCTCACCATGCAGAACGGCGTTCTCCTCATGGGTGCGGCTTCTCTGGCGGTGCTTTTCTATACCCATGGTTCAGTATCGGCCCTCGTTGTTATGTATTCCATCAACGTTTTTCTTACTTTCTCCCTGTCTCAATTCGGCATGGCGAAGTTTTTTTTCCAGAACCGACATAAAGACAAAGCTTGGGCTAGACACATCGTTATTCATCTCATTGGCTTGGTTCTCTGTGTGACTATATTGATCGTGACGGTTTATGAGAAGTTCAGCGAAGGGGGATGGGTCACCCTGGTCATCACGTCAATTCTGATTGGGTTGTGCTATCTGATCCGGCTCCATTACCTGAAAGTGCGGAAAGGCGTGCGTCAGCTCGAGGAAATTCTGTCTTCAATTCCTTCCGGGCAAATTCCTAATGAGGAACCACTTAATACGAATGAACGGACGGCCATTATTCTGGTAAGCGGTTACAACGGATTCGGCCTGCACTCCTGGCTTTCCGTTTTTCGGGAATTTCCCAAGCTCTATCGCAATTTCATCTTTGTAGCCGTGGCGGAGATTGATTCCGGCGCCTTTAAGGGCGCATCGGAGATTGAGGCCCTGAAGTCATCGATCGCCGAACAGCTCGCTAAATACGTCAAGTTAGCCCGTTCCTATGGTTACGCCGCTGATTATCGCATGGATGTAGGAACAGATGTCGTCGAGACGGCGACCAACCTCTGCCAGGCTATTGTCCAGGAGTTTCCTAAATCGTCAGTTTTTACGGGGAAGCTTGTTTTCCGCCAAGAGCATCCCTTCCAGAGAATCCTCCACAACGAGACGGCCAACGCCATCCAGAGGCGCCTGCAGTGGGAGGGCATCACAACGGTTATTCTGCCGGTTCGGGTGAATCTTTGATTCTAAATCCAATTCTAAAGGAAGTTTTCGCCACACTGGCGAAAATTCCCGGTAATGTAAGGTTCTATTTGTTATGCGCTCTCCTAAAGGAAATGCGCTTCCGGTGATAACAACAGATGGCGCAACATTCATCGATGATAATAGTCTTTTCTTTACGGGATGCTTCTTTATAGCGCCTATGAAGGGCTTCAAAATACTCTTGTTTGGACTTTGGACTCATATGCTTATGCCTCCGTTTCCGAATCTTGCTTCGGTAACATCTTTTATGAGTCAACGTTCCTTTTTTATCTACTCCTTCGGTAACATTTTATTTGAGGCAATTCGGTGTCATATCCGTGATTGACAGACAATGGCAATTTACCTATACTTATTTCTTGAAAAAGAAAGTTTTTATCCCCAGTGAAAGGAGTCACGTCATGGAAAAAACCGTATTGTTTGACGTAGAAGGCCAGTTGGCGTTGATTACGCTGAACCGGCCGGAAAGGCACAATTCCATTTGTCAGGACCTGCTCATAAACCTGTACAACGCAATCGATGAAGTGGCGCGCAATAACGATATAAAAGTTGCGATCCTTACCGGCAACGGCAAGTCGTTTTGTTCCGGTATCGATCTTAGTGTCATCGGCAAGGATAATCTCCTTGATCCGCGGGGCGACGGAAAAGACATGCCGGATGTCTTCGCTTCCTGCAATAAACCCATCATAGGAGCTATCAACGGCAACACAATCACCGGTGGATTCGAGCTTGCCATGCAGTGCGATTTTCTCATCGCCTCGGAGAATGCCCGGTTCATCGATTCCCATGCGAAGGTCGGCATCCACCCGGGTTGGGGAATGACCCAATTACTGCAGCGCTCGGTTGGCCAACGGATGGCCAAGCAGTTGTCGTTCACCTGCAAGCCGCTGTCCGCGCAGGATGCGCTCAGGTGCGGGCTTATTAACGAGGTGGTGCCCCCTGCGGAGTTAGTGCTTCGGGCCAAACAGATCGCGCAGGACATATGCGCGGTCAATTACGACATCATGTTACAGATAAAAGCCTTGATAGAGAAACAGAATGAGGTGTCCTTTGATGATGCTTGCAAATTAGAGAGGGAAGGATTTCAGGATTTTATCGGGAAGGCGAAACTGTTCTGATACCAATTCGCTTGTAAGTTACCACCTTGCAGGCAGTAATTACCGGTAAGGTAAATTTTTGATTTATTATGTGCTCCCCTGCGGGATGCGCCCCCGGTCTTTGGCTAACTTTGTTGGCTGCGTCGTCGGCGTCCTCAACGTATAACCTGAAGGTCACGCGTGTGTAATACGCCTCGTCGCCTCCTTCTTGCCGCCTCGTTATCCTTTGACCGGGTGCGCAACCAAAGGGCGCGCAATAAAAATAACTTTTTACCCTACCGGGAAGTGACGACGTGTCGGCGGTAGCTTCCAATCGAAATGGTATGATACAACAATTTTAAAATGAAACCTGTGCGGTCATGAATAAAAAAAAGAGCCGGAGCAACGGTGTTGCTCCGGCTCTCTCGTTAAACCTACTTAAGTCTTTCTTTAAGCGCTTCGAATTGTTTTCTAAGCCTTTCGGGAAGACGATCCCCGAACTGAGCAAAGTGTTTTTCGATATCGGGAATTTCCGCTCTCCATGCCTCTATATCAATTTGAAGCAGCGCTTTAATATCTTGCGCATCAATGAATAGCCCGCTCATATCGAGGCCATCAGCCGTTGGCTGTAAACCGATTGGTGTTTTAACCGCGTCAGCCTTTCCTTCAATCCGTTCACACATCCATTTTAATACGCGGCTGTTTTCTCCAAAACCGGGCCAGAGCCACCGGCCATCCGGTGTTTTACGGAACCAGTTTACATAAAAAATTCTAGGCGCACTACTTCCAAGCTTGTCGCCCATATCCAGCCAGTGCTGGAAATAATCACCCATGTTATATCCGCAGAAAGGCTGCATAGCAAAAGGATCACGCCTCAGGTTCCCTACCGCGCCGATATTGGCGGCAGTCGTTTCCGATGAAGCGGTCGCGCCCAGAAAAACACCGTGATCAAAACTATAGGCCTCATTAACCAGAGGCACAACACCCGCGCGGCGTCCGCCAAATACAAAGATATCAATGGGAACACCTTCCGGTTTTTCCCAGTCTTTACAGATTACCGGACACTGAGAAGCAGGCGCCGTGAAGCGAGCGTTCGGATGCGCCGCGGCTTCTTTATTCTCCGCAGGCCAATCACGTCCTTTCCAGTCAATGGCATGCTTGGGAGGCTTGCCATCCATGCCTTCCCACCAGATGTCGCCTTTATCGGTAAGAGCGCAGTTGGTAAAAATGACGTTTTTCTTGATTGTATCCATCGCCATGGGATTGGAATCATAAGACGTACCCGGCGCTACACCGAAAAATCCGGCTTCGGGGTTGATCGCGTAAAGACGACCATCAAAACCAATCTTCATCCAGGAAATATCATCGCCGACACATTCGCATTTCCAGCCGTCAATGGTTGGCTGCAGCATGGCAAGGTTGGTCTTGCCGCATGCGGAGGGAAAGGCGGCAGCGATATGATACTGTTTGCCTTCCGGGTTGGTCAGCCTGAGTATTAGCATATGTTCCGCCATCCAGCCTTCCCGTTTGGCCATAGCCGAGGCAATACGCAGGGCCAGACATTTCTTGCCTAAAAGTGCGTTGCCTCCATAACCGGAACCGTAAGACCAGATCAGATTTTCATCCGGAAAATGACTGATATATTTTTTCTCTATGGGCGCGCAGGGCCAGGAAACATCTTTCTGTCCCTCCATAAGCGGAGCGCCGATGGAATGCAGGCAGGGAATAAACTCCCCTTTCTTCCCCAGCTTCCTGAGAACTTTTTTCCCCACGCGGGTCATGATGTGCATATTGCAAACAACGTAGGGGCTGTCCGTAATTTCTATGCCGATCTTGGCAATCGGTGAGTCAATAGGCCCCATGGAGAAAGGGATCACATACATCGTGCGCCCTTTCATGCACCCCTTGTAAAGGGACTTCATCGTCGCCTTTAATTCATCAGGCGCGACCCAGTTATTTGTGGGGCCCGCTTCGCTCTGCGAGGGAGTGCTGATATAGGTTCTATTTTCAACTCTGGCCACATCAGATGGATCGGAACGAAACAAAAAACTGTTTTTTCGTTTCTTGAGTTTTATAGCCATGCCGCTTTCTTCCATCTGCGACATCAAGGAATTATATTCCTTTTTGGAGCCATCGCACCAATATACCGTATCGGGCGTACACATCCCGGAAACTTCCTTAACCCAATTTTTCAACTTTTCGTTTTTTACAACAATTTCCATAAAAAAATATTTCCTTTATTTCTGAGTAATTATTTGCGTGGTTTTACTTTTACTTTTGCCTTTGCTTTTGCCTTTGGCTTTGGTGAGCTCTTCTTCTCGTTTACCGCCGCCTGAGCGGCAGCCAGACGCGCTATCGGTATGCGATAGGGAGAACAACTGACGTAGTCCATACCCACACTATGACAGAACATAACGCTCGACGGTTCGCCGCCATGCTCGCCGCAAATGCCAACCTTCAAGCCCGGGCGCGTTTTACGTCCTCGCTCAACACCAAACTTTATTAGCTGGCCAACACCTTCCTGATCAAGAATTTGGAAGGGATCAACGGGAATAATTTTCTTTTCCACGTATTCAGGCACAAAAGCGCCGACGTCATCACGGCTGAAGCCGTAAGTCATCTGGGTGAGGTCGTTCGTTCCAAAGCTGAAAAATTCCGCTTCTTCGGCAATCCGGCCGGCCAGAAGCGCCGCACGCGGAATTTCGATCATCGTACCCACCATGTACGGAATCTTTTTGAGCCCGTATTTGGCGCACACTTCCGGATAAATCTTCTTTACTATATCCGCCTGATTTTTAAATTCGGCCACATCGCAGACGACCGGAATCATGATTTCGGGCAGCGCTTTTTTACCTTCCTTTAGAAGTTCCGCCGCGCTCTCAAGAATAGCGCGGATCTGCATCTCGCTCACTTCGGGATAGGTAATGCCCAGACGCACACCGCGATGTCCCATCATCGGATTGGTCTCGTGCAGATTTTCCGCCCGGCTGTTGAGTTTGTCTATCGAAATACCGAGGCTTTCAGCCAGACGCTGTCTTTCCTCAGGATTCTCCGGCACGAATTCGTGCAGAGGCGGATCCAGAAGGCGAATGGTCACGGGTCTTCCGGCCATGACCTCCATGGTTTTTTTGACGTCGTTTTTGACGAACGGGAATAGATCATTCAATGCCGCGCGGCGCTGGTCCAAATTATCGGAGAGAATCATCTTGCGCAGGTAAAATAGAGGCTTTTCGCTGTTTTCGCCGTAGAACATATGCTCGGTACGGAACAGACCTATGCCTTCAGCGCCGAACTGAACGGCCTTGGCGGCATCCTTTGGAGTTTCGGCATTCGTGCGAATCTTAAGGCGCCGCACCGAATCGCAGAGTTTCATAAAAGCCATGAAGTTTTTATCATCCTCGGCGCCGCTGATCATCGCCAAAGATCCCCTGTAAGCGCGGCCTTTGGTTCCATTGAGCGTAACAATTTCACCTTCGCGCACCGTCTTACCGTCAACCGTCATTGTCTTTTGTTGAATATCAACGTGCAAAGCTCCGGCGCCGACAATGCAGCACTTGCCCCAGCCGCGGGCTACAAGCGCCGCGTGCGAGGTCATGCCGCCGCGCGCCGTGAGTACTCCTTGCGCCACGCGCATGCCTTCCACGTCTTCGGGATTGGTTTCTTCACGGACAAGAATAACTTTCTTGCCTTCTTTTGTCCAATTCACCGCGTCTTCCGCCGTAAATACAACCTGACCCACAGCGCCTCCGGGACCGGCAGGCAAACCCTTTACCAGAAAATCTCCCGCCGCTTCCGCCGCCGGATCAACCATCGGGTGGAGCAGTTCATCGAGCTGAGCGGGCGTAACGCGCGAGACCGCTTCGTCGGCGCTTATCATTTTGCTCTTAACCATTTCCACGGCCATGCGCACGGCCGCGGGACCATTACGCTTGCCGTCGCGCGTCTGCAACATCCAAACATGTCCGTCCTGAATCGTAAACTCGATATCCTGCATATTTTTGAAGTGAGATTCCAGTTTCCGGCGAATCTTTTTGATTTGTACATAGGCTTTAGGCATGGCCCGCTCCAAGCTGGGATGTCCTTCGGTATCGTCTAACTGGCGAGTTTCTTCATTTATCGGATTTGGCGTACGAATGCCGGCGACCACATCTTCGCCCTGAGCGTTCGGCAGCCACTCGCCGTAAAATTTGTTTTCGCCGGTGGCCGGATTGCGGGTGAAAGCTACGCCCGTGGCCGAATTGTCACCCATATTGCCAAACACCATGGCCTGTACATTTACCGCCGTGCCCCACTCATCCGGTATGCATTCGATCCGGCGATAGGAAACGGAACGTTTACCGTTCCAGCTCTTAAATACAGCGGATATGGCGCCCCACAACTGCTCTTCGGCATTATCCGGAAAGGGTTTTCCAATGACCTGCTTCACCTTGTTCTTGTATATTTCGGCAAGTTCCGCCAGATCAGTATCAGTAAGTTCTGTATCGTATTTGACATTGCGGCGCTTCTTCATGGCCGAGAGCTCTCTTTCGAGATGCTGGCGAACGCCCATGCCTTCGGCTGGTTCGATGCCCTCGGCCTTCTCCATGACAACGTCCGAATACATCTGGATGAGACGACGATAAGAATCCCAGACAAAGCGAGCGTTTTTGGTTTTCTCAATCATGCCGGAAATAGTCTTTGAAGTAAGACCGATATTGAGTACCGTTTCCATCATACCGGGCATGCTGCTGCGCGCTCCGGAACGTGCTGAAAACAACAAAGGATTCTTCGGATCACCGAACTTCGCTCCTGTCGCCCGCTCTACCTTGAGCATGGCTTTGTTGACCTGTTCTTTGAGACCTTCAGGATAGCGGCCTTTGTTCTTATAGAAAGCTGTGCACACTTCCGTTGTAATCGTGAAACCCGGAGGGATCGGGATGCCAAGCTTGGCCATTTCCGCAAGACCGACTCCCTTGCCCCCTAGAATATTTTTGTCCTTCCCTTCTCCATCCGAAAAGATATATACATATTTCGTGCTCATTTCCTCGACTTCCAACCTCCTTAAAATTGATTCCAAAATATTTTTTTAACGCCGTAATATCGGCTAAGACTATACTTGTTGTCAAGATAAAATTGTATTTATTGATGGTGCATCGGTGGCTTCTGCTTTAAATCGTTAAGAAGTCCTTTGAAATCAAAAGCAGGAGCCCCAAAGCAAGCTTTGGGGCTCATAACCGTGAATCGATGACAACTATTTGATATTTTTAATTATACTTCAGGAAAGGGAACCCATTAACATAATTATTTCTACCGCAATTTAGTATATTATTCATATAGTCGGCCTGGTACAAAATTGTTTTATTCGGGAGACAATTTTTATAATAAAGAAAGCGCCCAGAAATACTGGAAGATTATTTTTTTTACAGGCCTTATAAATCTCAATATTTTGCTTAACAATATTAATCACGGAATTATTGGAAGCGCCGCCGAATCTCATCTTTATAAATATTTTCGGCACGTAAACTGATCGAATCTGAAACCGCTCTAATAATCGTGCCATCAATTCAAAATCAGCCGCCAGGGAATAATTTAAATCAAACAGACCGTATTTTTCGTAGATCGACCGGCGAACAAAAAAGGTCGGATGAGGCGGCATCCAGCCTTTAGGGAATAATCCTTTTTTAAAAACACAGGATTTCCAATAGCGAATAATTTTTTTGAGGTTACTTTGATCAACATAAATCAAATCCGCGTAACACGCATCAATAGACAAATTACTCATAACCTGGGAAACATTTTCCAAAACTTGGGAGTCGTAATATAAATCGCTTGAATTAAGGATTCCGATAATATCACCGGTTGCCAATCGGATACCCTTATTCATCGCGTCATATATGCCCTTATCAGGATCGCTGATAAGGCTGATCGGATGTTTTTTCCAATCACGAATAACAGCTACCGTTCCGTCAGTCGAACCGCCGTCAACAATAATGTGCTCAATGTTATTATACGATTGCGATGCGACAGATTCCAGGGTATCCCTGATCGTCGCTACACTATTGCAACAAACAGTTACTATGGTTATTTTTATCATACCCAATAATACTCAATGATTTTTGCCATTAACAATGGCGCAATCAGGCAAGTCATCAGAATTAAATTCATAAATCCATGCGGAATACAGCTCTCCACGATTAAATGGATTTCTCGTTTCTCTGCGCGCATACGATGGTCCGGCAACAAGGCTGCCGAAGCATTCTTTTAATTTTGCGTCTGCGGGATTTCCTGTTATCAAAACATGTGTAACTTTCCGCTTTTTAATACGGAGCAGGTAAGGCATGGCCTCTGCGGTATCTGAACGAACATAATCCGACCAATCCATGGAAACAACATCACGCGGGGCAAGAGCTACCGATCTATGGTTCGAGAGCAACACGGCATCAATCGGCAAAACTTTATCAGCCCATTTCATTACTGTATAGCCATCTGCGGAACGGTTCATGATTTTATCCCGCATATTTTGACTGATGGCACTAGGAGCAAGTGTGATCGCTCCAAACAGCCATAATCCGGTAACCACAACCGCTTGTATAGTGACCGGCCACTTGACCCATGAAAGTATGGTGCCTGATTTAACTATGGCAGGAGAAATAGAGACTGCCATTAATATCCAATAATATGGTTCAAGAAAAAAACGAGAGTTTTGCGGAGTTAATATGGTAAGAAGGATAGTCACTAAAAGAGAGATGGTTACCAAACCCCAAACCCATGGATCACGACCGGGTCTAAGCCACAGCATAACGAGTAAGCCGGCGCCAATAATCGTAGAGATTACGCCAATCCCGGAGGGGACAAGAAGTGACAGGGGGAAAAACAGCGAACTCTCGCTATAGTTATGTTCAGAAGATTCAAAGCTACCATAACCCGGCCAGTTTCCGGAAAATGGCATGAACAGCGAGTCTAATGGACCACCGCCAAAGTTGTAATGTTTCCATAATGCCGGCGGACTTATAACTAAAGCGGCAACGAATAAAGAGATCAGGATCGCAGGTATATATAATTTACGCCGCATCATCACAGAAAAAGAAAATAGACCGATGACGCCACCGGAAAGCATAAAGGATAACTTGGCTTGAGAAGCGGTCATTATAAGCAAACAGACCAGTGTGTAACCATACAAAGTGGCTCTTTTTGTCAACTCACGCCTTGATGGATAGAAGACAAGTGCGACTGCCAGAGATGTCATAGCAATTTGGAGAAATTGTGGCTTTGGCGAACTAACCAGAAAAAGCAATACTGGGGCGGATACCGCTGCCATTGCGAGGACGAGACGCGGATCGTATTTGTCTTTCGTTATATTTTCCGGCAATTCACTTTTGATCAACAAACCGGTAATAGCGATAACACCTGAAAACTGTAACAACGATCCGAATTGCTCCGCACCGACTGATAAACCAAGCGCGTTAAGTACTTCTCCGCTACCTGCTAATCTGCTAAAGAACCACTCAGGGTTTGCGGGAAAAGAACCATTATTCAGGAGAGAAATTGCCACGCCAATATGGTAATCAAGGCTGTCAGCATTAGTAATAGCGGCCAGTGCCGTGACTCCCATACACGTGAGCAAAGCAATTAAAATTAAGTGCCAGCCATTAATTTCCTGGGTGCACTGAATTATATTACACCAAGAAATCCGGCGGTTGCATAAAAAGTTTCTTAGAATCAAGATTATATGCCATGCACCGAAAGCGGATATGCCTATCCCTGCAGCCTGAAAACACCAGCGTGGCGTCATGCCGGCCAGCGCCAAAGGATAAAACAGAACGCTCAACAGCATCGCCCCGATAATCGGAGCTTGCCAGCGATGCCAGGCAGGCGCAGACGGTCCAAGCAAATTGAATATGTGCGCCAATCGTAAACCAAGCCGATCAATACCAGCAATCATCAGCATTGAGACTAAAGCTGAAAATGGCGGAGGCAACACATTTGCATTCAACCCAAAGTTCATAACAAGACCATTTTAGAAATCACATCCGATTCACTGCCATTACGCAATCTAATATTTTTGGCAAAATCAGTATTTTCGATAGAGTCAAATATAAATTTATTTATCATTTTTTTCTGCCTCATTTTTCATTTTGGCAATATCCATGTAAATCCTTCAGGGTTGGCAGAAAGGGACGCGGGGCAAAACCAAGATCGTGACTTGCGTCCTCATGATCGAAGATAAGATCCTGATTCATCCTTTCGGCCATAGCAGCCGACCAGTGGTGAAAAGGCGGAAATATTCGTAAGAGACATACTGCCAGCCGAAAAAGCCAAAGAGGAAATGCCACAAAGCGCGGTTTTCTGCCGAGCGCCGAAAAAATACGGCAGACCATTTCCCGATAGGTTACTATTTCTCCGCCGGATATATTATAGCAGCGATTAATCGCCGCGTTCACGCCCAGCGCCGCTGCACAGCACGACGCCACATCCTGCGCATGCACCGGTTGCCGCAGTCCGCGCGCGGCTCCGAACACGCAGAAAAAAGCAAAACGCCGGATAAAAGCTGCAATTACACTTACATTCTTATCACGTCCCAGACCGTAAATCAGAGTCGGTCTCAGTATTGTAAAAGTTAAATTCTCTTTTTTTGCCCAAGACTCTAAACGCTCCTCATTTTCAGCCAGGTTCTCCGCCAATTTTTTTTCCGCCGGATCAGAAGATGTTCTCTTGGTAAATCTGCTTGTTGATGAAACCGCCACGATATGTTTGGCACCGTAGATCAAAAACATCGAAAAGTATTCCGGCAAGACCTCAATAGGCGCCAGACTAATCCAAAAAGTTATCTGTTTTTCTGTTTGATGAACATCACTGCTGTCAGGTAATTTGGATTTCGTAAGCAGTTGCCAGGTAATCGACTGATTTTCCGATGGCTGTTTTATACATCGCGCCTGTCGCGAAAACGCCACGACATCCCACCCTTCCTCAAGCAGTAACGGCAGTAAACATTCCCCAATGATACTTGTTGCGCCGAGAACGCCGACGCGGCCTTTATAAGTAATCATGCTTCAAACCATTGTTTCAAATGCCTTACGCTATAGTAAATGGCGATAGCGCTAAACCTTAACCAAACACCAAATCCAATAATCCACAATAATACCCTTGGATACTGATGGCGGAAAAATTTACCGTAGAATCGCATCATACCTTAGTGTTTGTGCCATTCCACAAAAATCGGCAAAGTCATCTGTAAGAAGACCGTATCCCATCGAATCGCAGCAGAGCAAAGTAAACTGAATTATTTCAAAAAACGACAAGACCTTTGTAATATCTAATCCATGAAGCGGAAGCGGATAATCTGGATAATGGCCGATAAAGCATCCTTCCAGCCGATTTTCTTGCCTTCCTCATAGGTTCGTCCGGCATAAGAAATACCCGTCTCATAAACACGCAGACGTTTGCCATTGAGACGCATGCGGGCAATCTTGGCTGTCATTTCCGGTTCAACTCCGAACCGCGGACTTTTGATTTTGATCTGATCGATAACATCGCGCACAAAAACTTTATAACATACCTCCATGTCTGTAAGATTCAAATTAGTTAACATATTGGAGAGGAGATTTAGAATGTTATTGGCGATTTGATGCCAGAAATACATCACTCGATGCGGCTCGCCAATAAATCGACTCCCGAAAACAACATCGGCTTTACCGTCCAGAATAGGCTGCAAGAGCTTTGGATAATCGGCTGGATCATACTCGAAATCGGCATCCTGGATAATCACAATATCTCCGGTAACTTTGGCAAAGCCGTCTCTTAGAGCCGCGCCCTTGCCTTCATTTACCGGCTTATTAACTAATTGAAATCGAATTGATGGAAATTTATCCGGCAATGATCGCATGATATCCCAGGTAGCATCTTGCGAAGCGTCGTTAACCAGAATCAATTCCCGTTCGAGACCGTCAGGAAGTGGTTGTGCAATAACTTTGCCGATTACAGTATCAAGATAACGATCTTCGTTGTAAACCGGCACAACAATTGATAACATTTTGAATGTGCGTTTTTCCATTGGGCTAACTCCATTTGTAATACGCGGATTAAATTAAACCATCCTTTATTATGTGCCCATGATCCATTGACAGGACGCGAGTACAAATCTTTTGTATCTGTTCAGGCTTATGTGATGCCAGAACAAGTATTGAAGATTTACTTATAAACTCCAGCAGCCTTGCTTCGGCCTTTTTACTAAAATCAGCATCACCAACGGCAAGCCATTCGTCCATAAGAATAATATCAGTTGGAAATGTCGTGCATATGGAAAAAGCCAGACGCAGAGACATTCCTGTAGAGTACGTCCTCATCGGCATTTGTATATATTCGCCCAGTTCGGAGAATTCGATGATATCTTCGATATGTTTGTTGATCTCGGACCTTGCTATGCCCATGAGAATGCAACGAATAAAAATGTTTTCATAACCGGTAAATTCCTCATCCATGCCGAGGGAAATATCCAGCAACGAAGCTATTGATCCCCCGACAACTAAACTGCCATGGGTCGGAGCGTATACTCCGGCGAGCGCGCGGAGGAGGGTCGATTTTCCTGCCCCGTTATGCCCCACCAACCCTATCCTTTCACCCTCACGAAACGAAAATGAGATGCCATCAATGGCACGTATACTAATTCCATGCGCATCGTTGGCTATTTTTCCTCCTGTTGCCGCGCGAACGATCGTTTTTTTGAGAGAGCGGCTTGAAGAACCAAAGATAGGATAATCTATTGTCAGATTTTCCGCTTTTATTGAAGTCATTATAGCACCTATAACCAGTACGCCACCTTGTATCGGAATCGTTTCATAAAGTAGAAAGCTATGGCTGCCGATACGGCAATATATATAAACATATAAATCCAATGATACCATGCCGGAGCGACTCCCAGCAAGGGAGTGCGTATCAACTCGATCATATGGAAGAAGGGATTAAAATCAGTAACCCATGAGTATTTAGCAGGCAGGGCTTTTCGCATCCAAAAAATAGGAGTGAAGAAATAAATGAGTTGAAATAAAACCGCCACGATCTGGGTTATATCGCGGAATCTGGTACAAACAATTCCAAGGATTACAGATAGCAGAAAAAGCAGGATGAGAATAAGAATAAGCGCCGGTATTACATATAAGGATTCCCACGAAAATCCGCGTCCGGTAATAATTAACACGGCTATGACAATGAGAAAATTATGTAAAAAAAGAATAATATTATACCATAATTTTCGCAAAACATGAACCGCCAGAGGAATAGATATCTGTTTGATAATCGACTGATACTGGACAAACATGGTGCAGGCATCATTCAATTGCAAGGAAATTAGAAGCCACATTATCTGTCCAACAGCGAAGTATGGCAGGAATTCCTTGACGGGAGACTTGAATATTGTCGAAAATATAAGTCCTATACTGCCGACCATAACCCCGGTGCTGATCGTAATCCAGAAAGGCCCGATTAGTGAGCGGCGATATTTTTGTTTGATATCATACCACCCCAGCAAGAACCACATATTAAAATATCTAACTATTGCCGTTATTTCGCTCGTCATTTTATTGTGAAACTCCAATTCCGAAAGCTAAGCGGATTGGAATTGGTAAGTTGAACAATCCCGCGAAGCGGAGGGTATGGTACCCCGCAGCTTGCTGCGAAATGTTTCCAATGCTTGCTTTGGGGTTCATACCCGTGATTTTCGGGAATTTTCATTTTATACCGTAACGAAATATGTAATACCATTTTGCTTGAAAGCTGCCGCCTGTTCGGCGTCACTTCCCGGCAGGGTAAAAATTTTATTTTTATTGCGCGCCCTTTGGTTGCGCCCCCGGTCAAAGGATAACGACGCTGCCAACAAAGTTAGCCAAAGGAAGCGCATTGGTATAAAATCAAGATTTATCAGATACAACTTTATTCAGCATTGTTTCTACGGCACTTTGTACTTTAGCAACAGCCAAATTGTCAAGACACTTGCTTCGGCCGTTTCCATCGCAACCTTTTTTGTGGCAGGGAGAGCAATCCATATCCGGCAAAACAACCTGATTTCTATCTCCTGGCGGCGCCCAATCGCGCCAATCGGACGGGCCATAGATTGTAATTGTCGGAGTGCCGACTGCCGCAGCGATATGCGGCGCCGCGCTATCTACTCCAATATGCAGGCGGCTCATTTGCAAAAGAGCCGCCATTCCCCGGAGTGTAGTTTTACCGGCCAGATTATATATTGGAGAACGACCTGCAGCGGCTAAGGCATCAGCTCGCTGTTTTTCCATTGCCGAACCGATAATTATCGCCGGCATTTTATATGTTTCCCAGATAAAAAAAGCAAGCTGCCGCCACTTATCCATATCCCATTCCTTATACGACCAGCGCGAGAAAGGATTGATACTGACCCAGCCATATTTTGTTTCGATTTTTTCTTCGGTCAACAATGTTGATAGTTTATCTTTTAATTTTTCGGCAACAAATATTTGCGGAGTGGAAGTTGTTTCTTTGATTGCGAATCCACGAATAATTTTGAGAGATTGCTCGGCTGCTCCTGATATTTTTTCTTTTACGGGAGGCGGATCAACAAGGTGAGTGAATGCCCTGTTGCGCCAAAACAATCCAGTATAATAAAGCGCCGCTCTTATTTTTGCACCGGTAAAGAAAGAAATAAAAGCCCCTCGATCATCAGAGCGCAAGTCAAAGAGCAAATCAAATTTTTCCCGGCGCAGATTTTTTAATAACTGCAATCCTTTGAATAAACTTTGCTGGTCGACTTGAAATATTTTATCTATATGGGGATCATCCAAAAGCAAATCTCCATTGGGATTTCTCACCAACACCGAAAGGCCGGCTTGCGGAAATGCATCTTTCAGAGTCCAAAACGCGGGAATTGCCCAGACGACATCGCCGATATCGCCTAATTGAATGACTAATATTTTTCTGACGGGAATACTTATTTTATGCTGAGCTGAAATTAACATTTTTATTGTGATATTCCAATTTAATGAGTCCCAAGTTTCAGAAGCGAAGCGCGCTGAAACTTGCTGGACGAATTATCCCAGGAGCGAAGCGACACGGGACTATTCCATGTGCGAATTTAATTGGTACTATAAGCTCGCTGCGGAATGTTATCAAAGCTTGCTTTGAGATTCATACCCGTGATTCAGACTTTATAAAAATTTACAAATCTGCAATCATCTCAAAGAACGGATTCATTTTCCTGTGGTGTATATTCGGGAACTATTTCTTTGAGTTTTATTTTAATACCTTTTGCGTCGTGTCGCAACGCTATCTTTGTCAACTCGTCAAGTTCATGATAGAGATGTTTTTTGGCTTCCTGAGGATTTTTTGCGCCGTTGAAGTGGCTGTTGGAACGCAGGACCATAACCTTTTCATGGACGGTGGGCAGAATATCTTCTCCAACCGTAATCAATTCCTCATATAGTTTTTCACCTTCACGCAGGCCGGTATAGACAATTTTGATGTCCACATCCGGCTCTTTCCCCGAAAGGCGGATTAAGTCCCGTGCCATATCGGCTATTTTTACGGGCGTTCCCATCTTCAAAATAAAGATTTCGCCGCCTTCCCCCATCGTTCCTGCCTGCAAGATCATCTGCGACGCTTCGGGTATGGTCATGAAAAAGCGGTTTACTTCCGGATGCGTGACCGTCACCGGCCCTCCCTGCTCGATTTGACGGCGGAAAAGAGGAATGACCGAGCCGGACGAACCCACCACATTGCCAAACCGGACGGCCATAAACCGTGTGCCGTTTCCCTGCTGGCATTGCATAATCAATTCCGTCACTCGTTTGCTGGTACCCATGACATTGGTCGGACGAACGGCCTTATCGGTCGATACCAGAACAAATCGATCCACATGATGTTTGACGGCCATTTCCATCACCACACGGCTGCCGATAATATTATTGAAAACGGCCTGCCAGGGATTTTTCTCCAGCATGGGCACATGCTTATAAGCCGCCGCGTGAAACACAACTTCGGGTTTATATTTTTCAAAAATGTCATTCATTAAAGCTTCATCCTGTACCCGTCCCAGAATGGCTTCACAATGTTGATAGTAATTTTCGTTTTGCATTTCCATCTGGATGTTGAACAGACTGGGTTCACTGGAATCCAACAAAATGAGGTTGCGAGGCTGATATTTCACAACCTGTCTGCATAACTCAGAACCGATTGAACCGCCGCATCCGGTGATGAGGATGGTTTTGCCGTCAAGATAATTGCGGATGTCTTTTATATTCAGATGGACGGATGACCGTCCCAGCAGATCTTCATAGCTGATGTCCCGAAGTAATTTTACGCTGACCCTGCCGTCAATCAGCTCGCCGATACCGGGTAATATTTTATAAGAGGTGTTGCATTTCTGGCAAGCATCCACAATGTGTCTGATTTGATCGCCTTTGGCGGAAGGAATCGCAATAAGTATTTGCTGAATACTTTCCCTTTTTAAAATTTTAGGCAAGCGCTCAACAGTGCCCAATACCCGTATTCCATGAATTGTCCGTCCCTGTTTTTCCATATCGTCATCAACAAAGCCAACAACATCATAATGCAATGCGTTGTTAGCCATGATTTCCCGTAAAATTTTTTCTCCTGCGTCACCGGCGCCAATGATCAATACTTTTGTTAGCCGTGTATTGACCAATGGATAAACATCTGCCCCCCGGTTCCCGCGCACCGCATAGAAAGAACGAATAAATATACGTACTCCACCGGCAAGGAAGAAAGTGATAATACCGTCGGCGACAAATACGCTACGGGAATATCCTTCAAACCTATTGATGACCAGAATAATCACCATAACGAGTACCGTCGATAAGAAACAGGCCCGGGCCAGCAACCAGAAGTCTCGCACGCTGGTGTAACGCCACATACCGCGGTATAATCCGATAAAAAGAAAGATAATAAATTTAAGCGGGACCATCCAGAGAAGCAGGCCATATATTTGTTCAATGTCAATCTGGGCAAAAGAAAATTCAAAGCGAATCAGATATGATAGAAAAAGGGCAACAATAAAGACGAAAACATCCGTCAATATCATCGTATAGAATTTCGGATTTTTAAGTTGAGGATTCATAGTTATATTATTGCTACCCCTCTTTATTTAGAGCTTTGCCGAGTTTGCTAAACCGTCCAATCCGTCTGAACTTCTATTCTTCTAATCCTCTGCTCTTAACCCTTAAATTTTGATACTTAATTACTTAAAACTTAATTACTTAAATCTTTCAATAAACAAACCCTTCTCGATTCAACGCTTCAAACATTTCTTCCATTGCAGTAACAGGATAGATACGGAAATTACCGCGTTGCTGAATCTCTTTGCCGCCGTAGATCAAACCGCAACCGTGAGATAGCTCGCCTGCTACGCGGGAAAAATGCTTTAGCCCTTTAAAGAAATCATCTGCGATTGTTGCTCCGGCCTTCACTTCCAATGGAAACACTTCGCGCCCGCTTTCAAAAATCATATCCACTTCGTTTCCCCGGCTGTCCCGATAAAATGTCACGGCGTTTTTTCTGCCTCTATTGAAACGATATTTAATCGACTCCATAAGCGCAAGATTCTCGAAAAGATTGCCGCGCAACGGATCGCGGCTTACATGAGTTTCGCTCTCCATACCCAGTAGATAGGCAGCCAGGCCAACGTCATAAAAATACATTTTGGGGGATTTGATCAGCCGCCTGGAAATGTTACGATACCAGGGCTTCAGCAGAAAAATTATATAACTCGCTTCGAGAAGGGATAACCACTCTTGCACTGTCGTATGGGAGACGCCGGTATCGTTAGCCAGACTTTGCATGTTGATTATCTGCCCGATTCGCCCGGCACACAGTCGGACGAATTTATGAAAAAGGCGCAGGTCACGGATAGACGACAACTGTCGTAAATCTTTTTCAACATAGGTTTCATAATAATCTCCCAATGCCTGTGTCGGATTCAATCCCTGGTCGTGGATACGCGGATAAAACCCTTTTAACAGCAACATATCTAGTGATTCGGGAAGCGTAGTTTCCTGAACTTCTGATATGCTTAAAGGCAACAGCTTCAAGAGAGCCGTCCTGCCGGCCAGTGATTGATTAATCGTGTTCATGACTTCGAACTGCTGGCTGCCGGTAAGGATAAACTGCCCCGGCGTTTTGCGCTCATCGACAATGCCCTGGATATAGGAAACAAGTTGAGGAACGCGCTGGATTTCATCAATAATGACGCCATTCGTGTAAGCGGCGAGAAACCCTCGCGGATCGGAGGCAGCATATTCGCGGACATCGGGACTTTCCAAGTTGGCATAAGCCATATCCGGGAAGATTTTGCGGCACAGGGTTGTTTTCCCGCTTTGCCTGGGCCCTGTCAGTGTGACAACAGGGTATTGAGAGCAAAGCTTCCAAAATACATGTTCAATAATTCTATTAATCATATCAAGTAAGTATCAAAATAATGCACATTTTGCAACTTAAATCTTCATAATATGCATTATCGGAAATTGATCATTAATATCAATATTATATTTGTAGTGCAACTATTACTTCTACCGGAACGCAACAGCCATCACCTTTTCTTCGGTTCCAATGATATCGCGTTTATTAACAGCATCAAAAGCATTTTTCAGATTAATTTCAGTGCGTCACCCCTTCACGACGCAGCACTTTCACCAGCGTTAAAAACAGTATCTTCATGTCAAACATCAAGGAGCAGTGCTCCAGATAATGGACATCGAACGCAACCTTGACGGGGATCGGCAGATCGTCCCGGCCATTGATCTGTGCCCATCCCGTGATCCCAGGAATTAATCGGTGAACACCTTTCGCCGTCCGTAAAGCAATCAGGTCCTCTTGATTGAACAACGCAGGCCGGGGACCCACAAAACTCATATCCCCCCTCAAGACACTCCACAATTGCGGCAGTTCATCCAGGCTCGTTTTTCTAAGGAAGGAGCCTATTGGCGTCAAGTACGTATCTGTGTCTTTCAATAAGTGTGTTGCAACGGCAGGCGTATCAATTCGCATCGTTCTGAATTTCGGCATCTTAAAAATCTTGTTGCCCATCCCCACCCGATCCGACCAGTATAACACAGGACCATTGGAAGTCAGCTTGACTAAAACTGCAATGATAAAAATTGGAACCGACAAGACCATAATCAAGCAAAAGGAAAGCAGCAAATCAAATATCTTTTTCATGTCCGCATCTTTCGGATCGTCTCTTCCCATCCGGTTTTTAAATCATATTGGGATACAAAACCCAGATCTTGTTGAATGAGACTGCCGGCAACGGCAATATCTTCTGTATATTTGTCAACCGCATCCCGCGTGATCGAGACCTTGTTTGCTCTCAGCTTTCAGCTATTGCCTTCCACTGTCCGCCGACTGCTATTTCTATTTCACAGCTTCGGACATTACTTTACCGACAATGGAGGCAACGGACATCATATCTTTTCCCGTCAACGTCGGATGAACCAGAAACATCAGGCTCGTTTCGCCCAGTTCCTTCGCCACCGGCAAACGTGTCGCGGGACGCAATCCTTCGCCGTCAAAAGCCTTTTCCATGTAAACTTCGCTGCAGCTCCCGCTGAAGCAGGGCGCACCGCCTGCTGTCACGGCGTTCATAATTCTGTCTCTGTCCCAACCTTCTCTCAAGCGCTCCGGACGTACAAAGACGTAATATTTGTAATAGGAATGCCGTATATTTTCCGGTGGACATGTAACCCGCAAGCCCTTGATTCTGGAAAACGCCTCTGTCAGAATCATGGCATTTCGTTGCCGGATAGCCACCCATTCCGGCAGCTTCCTTAATTGCTGTCTGCCGATAGCCGCCTGCATCTCCGTCAACCTTCCGTTTGTCCCGAATGATTCATGGAGCCAGCGAAATCCTGCTGGATGCTGCCGGTGATAGACTGCGTCATAACTCTTGCCGTGATCTTTGAATGCCCACGCCTTTTCCCAAAGGGCTTCATCATTTGTCAGAAGCATGCCGCCTTCGCCGCCGGTAGTCATTATCTTATCCTGACAGAAGGAGAAGGCAGCCACATCACCCATGCTGCCCGTAAGGCGCGGATAAAGACGTATGCCTTCTTTTTCCAAAGGCACGCCTTGATCAATTGCCGAAACCCTTCCCGGTCTGCGGCTATAATAAATCGCTCCATGACTCTGGGCGCAGTCTTCTATCACTTTCAGATGATACTTTTCCGCGATTTCCAGTATCGGATCCATATCACAGGGCCATCCCGCAAGATGAACTGCAATAATCGCCCGCGTTTTTGGTGTAATCGCTTTAACGATTGATTCCGCAGTGATGTTTTGACTATCCGGATGGACATCGGCAAAGACCGGCTTCGCCCCCCGCAGAGCCACACAGCTGGCCGAAGCTATAAATGTCCTTGGTGTAACAATCACCTCATCCCCATTTCCGATATTCAGAGCATAAAGAGCCAGATCCAGGGCAATAGAACCATTGGCGAGCGCAATGGCATGACGGACACCGCAGTAATCAGCAAATTCCTCCTGAAATTTTTCCACCTCTTTACCAGTCCACTGATTGATTTTCCCGGAACGCAGCACCGCGACAGCGGCAAGAACCTCATCATCATCAAAGTAAGGCCATGCGGATTTAGCGGAGAGACCTTCCGGTGGAATCCAGCCATCCTGCTGAGAAAGCAACGATAATTCGCGCACAATTTTTTCAATTCGCGGGTCATAAGTTGCAGACGGCGTAATATGATATTGCCGGGTAAAAGCAGTCCACAACAACCGGCTGGATAAAATCAGACCAAAGATAAAAAACCACCCGGCCATTATTGTACTCCGGGGAATGAAGGTCCCTGTCAGATAAATCCATAACAGAAAGAGAAAAAAAGCCATTCCCACGGCTTTGCTCACCACAATGATTCGTTGTAAGTAAGACATGTTCCGGGTACCCCGGTAAAGACCGTTCACGACATAGGCAAATAAACAGACAAATGTCAGCATGGGGGCATTGGCAAGCCAAGTTTTGAAGAACATCCAATGAAAGAATGTCTGCGACGTTTCTTCCCATTTAAAAACCCGAACGCCCACTGTAGTGAGAATTCCCCAAAATAAACCTATATTACTCAGGATCAGGTCCACCGCCACCCGTATGAGAAGCCCCTTCGGAGTGAAATCCGTCTTCAGCCGATTTTTCCACCAATCTGGTAATTTCATTCTGAGACCTTTGCACAACTAACCAGCAACTTCAACTTTTTTATCCTCATATTTACAGCAATAAATTGTAGTTATTCAAAGCTAACTTTGCTCCAAATTTGATCACCCGTGGAATAATCGCTTTTTGCAAAGGTCTCGTTATGTGATTCACTGGTCTGATCTTCCCGCCAAATGCTTTTTTTCGGCAAAACGTACCGAACCAAAAGGCACTGTACCCCTTTATGCTTAGCGGGGTGATGCGAGTCAACAAGAGATTACCATGCCGCAGGTATGAGGTGGTATATGCAAATTACCTCCGTAGCACTAATCTTCTCCTCTATAGGCTTTGTAATGTTACATATTTTTCGAACTGCGGCTAGGGCATCGTCTTTTTCTGAGTTCTGTGCGATCCAGAACGTCGAGTCTGTACGGTAGAGAATGGCAACCCACAGATCCAGTCGGCGAGCGAACATACGCTGAATGCTTTCGGTTGAAGTCTCAGTCAATTCTAATGCAGTTCGGGGGCCGTATTCGCTAGCATAGACGGGATTGAAAACCTTATTTGTGGCTAAAAGGTTGGTCAGAACAATGGCATCACGCGGAATGGTTCCGTAAACAATGCGCCGCATTTCCACATAACCGTTTGCCCAACGGTCCATTGATCGATGCATGCAGATCAATGCACCAGTGCATGCAAGTATCCCAATACAGATAACTACACTTCCTCTGAACCCAGAGGTGGCACACTTTAACCAAGCAGTAAAGCTTCCCGCTCTATCCTCCACGACGGAGGCAATTGCCATGATCAGGAGGGGTATTAATGGCACATAAAATCTTCCCGGACCGAGAATAGCCTGCTTCGTCAGTCCGCTCCCGGAAGCGTTGAACCACCACATCAAGTGTATGGCCGCAAATAAAGCCACCGTCAGTGACAACTCCAATCTCCTATAACCTCGATACAACAGCACAGCGATCAGCCCGCCTGGAATAAACAGGAGCAAAGCCCCTAGATGCGGAAGCAAGTTGGCGGGGATATACGTGTAACTAAAATGGCTAAGGTCACTACCACCGCGTCGCAATAGTGATCCACAGAGAAGCAATCTTATTGCGATAGCAACACAGCCCCCAAATAAGACGCCGATCACAAGAGGGAACGCACGCGAACGAAAACGGATCAGAGAAAGTACGATAATCGGCGCGAACAATATGGCATTTGTTTCACGCAAAAGGACAGAACTTCCGGCCAGCAATCCAGCAACTAACCAGCGGGGCCATGACACTTCTGTCGCTTGCCAAAGCAATGAGAAAACTATCGCCGCCAGAGCGGCACTTGGTATTTCACTCATACCTGTCCGGCTAAGCACCAAAAATGGCAGATAAAATAGCAGCAGCAGGCTCCAAAGTGGGGAATGCTTCATACGCACAAGCCAATGAGCTGTTACTGTTACGGCTAATAATGAAGAGAGCAGGGTGACCACAAACGCGCCTCGCCATCCCAAAACAAGGATAAACGGCACCATTAGGATTGCAGTTCCGGGTGAGTACACGTCATATACTTGCAATGTTCTAGTGCCGCTAGTCGGATCATCGACGAAGTATCTATTACTGCCATGCGCCAACGCAACGGCTTGTGACAGATAGTGCTGTTCATCAGTAATAGTGATCGCTTTGGGAAACCAGATCAGAAAGCAGAAAAGATGAATCGCTAAGATCAGGTATACTATAGCAAGCCATCTACGTTTAGTGGATAATTCACACAGATCCTGTGGACTGTGGCACTCTTTGGTTACGGTAGTCGTTATATCCATATGTGTCATTGAAGTTCTATCTATTCCTTAAAAGTTACAATTTTAACAACTTTCGCCGGAGTTCCATAAGCACAAGCATCGTCTGGAATATCCTGATTAACAAAACTGAAAGCCCCGACAACGGCATTCTCGCCAATCCTCACACTTGGCATAATATAAACGAGATATCGCAATTATTAATTATTCCTTAAAACGCGTTCCTGTATTTTTTACAATCGGGGTGCGATAAGTTGGAAAATAATTATCAGTATTTGTTTCATAACCGCTTGATTCTATCCAATGGTTTTTTTGATCTACCAGTTGATTGTATATTTGGGGCTCTAAAATGGCCTTAACGATTTCAAATGGAAATCTAAACTTTGAAAATCCTGACTTAAAACGAAAAAGGGAATCTTCCATTGAACCCAATCCACCACCAAGATGTAACCATTTATAGCCTTTGTCTGCACCCCATCTCCTAATCTCATCGAGGATGACCTTAGCCCCAGAATATTTCAAATACATATCTGGTGTGCCCGAAAGGTGATACTGAATAATTTTGCCCGTTACGAGAAATAAGGAGGCGCTGATAAGTACACCATCTTTTTCTGCAAAAAAAAGTTTGATTTTATTACCCAATGATCTCTTTAATTCATTGTAGTAGCTTGCAGAGAAAAAATAATATTCTAGCGCCTCGTTTCTTTTCATAGTCTCATTGTAGATTAATATAAAATCGTCAAATCTTTTAAATTCTTTATCTTCATACGCAAAGACACCTGATTCCTTTGCTTTTCTTATGTCGTATCGATGTCCCTTCGTCATGTTTTTTTCTTGTTCATGATTTGATTGCGTAAGATCAATAGCAACAGTGTTGCTCATTTTCTTAACATCACCCATGCCATGAAAAAGCCATGAAGTTTGGAACAGAGGATTTTGTCTTGTAAAAAAGGCTATTACTTTTTTATCATTCAAAATGTTTAACAAGGCAATTTGAAAATTATTTCTGAATGTATATGCGTGTGTTGAACCATTCGCAATATTCGTCACTATGCCGGGATATCCATAAACAGATGTTGCGTCAAATGACCGGGAATCCTCTAACCCTTGCGCATCACATATTTGCCGAAGGAGAAAAGGTAAAGCGGCAAAATATTCTGCATCCTGAAAAAAAAACAGAAACGGAATCCCTTCTTTTTGTTCTTTAGCTAAAAGATGATATTCAGGAAGATGATATGTATCATACTCACCGCATGATTCCAGTGCGTTGATCCATTGATCCTGATCATCAACATGTATCAGTTTATAATTGGGCATCTATATACTTATCATTTCCAAAATTTCTATTCGGGTGTGATAAAATTAATTCTCATTATATCTATTGCGGTGACTTTTTCTCGCGTCGTATCAGGTGAGGGAATCGCTTAATGTGCATTTCCAACTTATAATCCTCAAGCATCATTCTATAAGGATATCGAATCACGTAACCGAAATCACGTTGTGCTCTTCGAATATCGTAGAGATATGTCATATAATTCGGCTTCTCCGGGCGATATACAACCTGAATATCTATTCCCGGTTTAGAAAACACATCTATTATCCCGCGAACCGTTTCTTCTAATGATGTTCTAACACCACTGGCAATGTTGTATAATCCACCGGCATTTTTGCTATCGATAGCCAGGACGAAAGCATGAGCAACATCTTTTACATAAACAAGATCTCTACCTTTTGCTGGATCACCCCAAATCTCTACCGGCCCGCCCGAAATAACACTGCGTATGATCATTTCAAATCCAGGCACGCGGGGCTTTCCATCTTCATAAATTTCGCTATGTGGACCGTAGCCATAGACTGCCGGGAGCCGGAATACTATGCCTGGAATACCATATTGCTTTTCGTAATGTTTAATAATTTCCTCAGCCGTGATTTTCGTAATGATATACATGGCGTGATCGCCGGTGTAGATGATAGCACGTTGATCCTCTTCAGTGATTGGCCGGCCGATGTTCCACAATTGAGCGACATCAGAGTGTGAGCTGGCAAGAATTACTTTTCCTGCATGGACACGCCGGCAATACTCCATTACGTTAACCGTTCCTGTTACATTAATATTTATATAATGCTGCGGATCATATTCCTGAACATTTGCTGGTAAATGCGCCGAGCAAATCACGACAGCTTCCACCCTTTCTTTTGGCAATTGGTCGAAGTCGGCTGCGCATCCAAGGTCTACCTGAGCGAATGCAATTTTTTGGCTTGTGTAGTACTCACGAGGCATATTTCTCCAGCCGGTTGCGAACACTTCTCTACCCGCAGATATTAGCTCGTCGACCAGATATGTGCCAATAAAGCCCGAGGCACCAAGGACTACAATCATGGAATTCTATCCTTTCAGAAATTGCCCTTTATCTTGATTTTCGCTTTTGTGTTTTCCATACATTCATTGGGCGGCATTAAATCATCCAGCGTTCTAGGCCCTTGTCCTGGTTGAATACCTTTCCCATGAAAAACTACAATAGCTGACCTAAATAATATTTTAATATCCAGCAATAAAGATTGATTCACCACGTACCATATATCTAATTCGATCCGCTGACTGAGTTTGAGATCTTGTCGTCCATTGATTTGCGCCCATCCTGTAATCCCCGGTTTAACATCATGTCGGAGGTGTTGCTCGGGATTATACCGGTTCAGATATTCGACTAATAATGGCCGCGGACCAACCAGGCTCATATCACCTTTAATAACATTCAACAATTGGGGTAACTCATCCAGGCTCTTCCTGCGTAGAAACTTCCCGAATGCCGTCAGGCGCTGCTTGTCGGGCAGGAGATTGCCTTTAGCGTCGCGTGTATTGGTCATTGTGCGAAATTTGAAAATGGCAAAAAGATTTTCGTGTAAACCTGGACGTATCTGTTTAAATAAAACCGGGCTACCTAATTGAATGCGCACCAGTATTGCGGTAACAACAAGGACCGGCGATAGTGCTATTAACGCCGGTATGGTCAATGCCAGATCAAGTACACGCTTGCCGCAGGAAAAATAAAATTTGCTTTTACTTCTATTAGACGACATTTGAAAGGTCCTGACATTTTGTTTTCACTTTTGGTCACGATAATTAATTAGAACCCGTTTGATTCTCGTTACTGCAATGTTTATAAATAGGGTTATTAATATCTTGATTTTTTTTATTGGAGCATTCCTCAGTGGTTCTTCTTTAAAGTGTTTTCTGATGATTCTGAGCAATCCCTTTATTAATTTAATGTTATTATTACTTACATTTGTACCATGCATTCGGTAGTACACGAGAGGTTTATTAATGTAGCCAATTGGATATTTTCGTGCGACACGCAGCCACATATCAGTATCTTCGCCACGCCCTTTTTCATCAAAATAATCAACTTCGTCGAATATCGATCGCCTTAGCATAACTGTCACGGCACAAATCAGGGGTCTGGCTAACAAAACTTCGTGCATATTACAATTTTGAATTCCCTTCTTGAAATATTGATCCATACCTTCCTTATAATTTGACCATTTCAAATTAGTATCCTGATTAAATTTTGTAAAATATGCATCAGAGCATACCAATCCTATATTCTTATTATCCTCCATAAAAGCTACTTGTTCATCCAGTTTATTTTCTATCCATTTATCATCAGACGCAAGGCAGGCAATATAATCACCTGTAGCCAGGGCTAAGCCCCTATTAAGAGTTTTACAGATACCCTCATTTTGTTTTCTTATGAACTGTATTTTTTTATCCTGATTAATTTTTATGAATTTTTCTATGATTTCTGCGGTTCTATCTGTTGAACCATCATCGATTACAATGAACTGGATATTTTTGTAAGTTTGTTTAATAACACTTTGCAGCGCTTCTTCAATATACATTTCATGGTTATATGCAGGTATTATAACACTTACTAATGGATTATTTTTCATAATAACAACTCGCCGGACCTTATTCATTATACTTTTCTAAAGCACGACATACACATTGAACATGACTCGCATCCATCGCCGGGCCCATAGGAAGACTTAACACTGTCTTATGAATCATTTCTGAAACAGGCAAATTAAGATTGGTGAATTCGTGATAAGCTCCCTGTCTGTGAGGCGGTACGGGATAATGAATCAATGTTTGGATTCCGCAATCTGCAAGATGTTTTTGTAAACGGTCACGCTTCAGCGTACGAACGACAAAGATATGCCAAACAGGTTCCGCCCAGGGTGGCACTTGGGGAAGTGTCAAATAGTCATAGGCCAAGAGTTCCTCAAGATATTGATCGGCGATTTTCCGGCGTCTTCCATTCCATTCGTCAAGATGTCGCAACTTGACGCGTAAAAAGGCGGCCTGCAGTTCATCGAGGCGCGAATTAAACCCTTTGATGTCATGGGAATATTTTATTTGAGAGCCGTAATTCCTCAGTTGCCGAACCCTTTCCGCGATCATGGAATCATTCGTCGTAACAGCACCGCCGTCGCCAAAGGCGCCAAGATTCTTCCCCGGATAAAAACTGAAACCGGCCATGTCACCTAAACCGCCTGTTCGTTTACCCTTGTATCGCGCCCCATGCGCCTGAGCCGCGTCTTCAATTACTTTCAAACGATATCTTGCGGCGATTTTCATAATGGGATCCATGTCAGCCGGTTGTCCATAAAGATGGACGGGCATGATTGCTTTTGTCTTCTCCGTTATGGCCGCCTCAATCCTGGTTGGGTCAATATTGTATGTTGTCTCGTCTGGCTCAACAGGTACTGGTGTTGCCCCGGCATAAGATACCGCCAGCCAGGTGGCGATAAACGTATTAGATGGCACGATAACTTCATCCCCTGCACCGATGTCCATTGCGCGAAGGATTAAATGCAGAGCATCCAATCCGTTGCCAACACCTATACAATATTTAACATCGCAATAATCAGCGAACTCAGATTCAAAGGCCCTAAGCTCTTCGCCTTGAATGTACCAGCCGGAATTCATCACACACTGGAAGGCGGCATCAAGCTCCGTTTTTAATTCCAGATAACTCTCTTTTAAATCTAAAAAGGGGATTTTTTGCATCTTGCATTCCTTGCTGATTTCAATAATAGTTATAGCCGTGAAAACAATCAGCCGCGTCTATATCGTGAGATCATAGCGTTTCATCGCCGACACTATTCCTTTATCTGCCATGGATACCCCCTGTATTCTTTTAAATGATCTTTCCATGGATATATCTGATTGCCATTCTCATCCCTAATATCTCGTACGCTACACCTGACTTTCGCCGGGTTTCCGACAACAAGCATTTCATCATCAACATTTTTCGTGACAACTGAATGTGCACCGACAAGTGCGTTTTCACCAATAACAATTCCGGGCATAATTACGGATGAAGTAGAAATTACCGCGTACTTTTTTATTGTAACTCCCTTTGGACTATATACGGGTGGATGCGGATCATTAGTTAAAACAACATACGGATATATCCACGCATAATCTTCAATTATCGAATGTTGTCCGATATGTGCATTAGAATGCAATCTTACATATTTTCCAATAGAGACACTTCCCTGAATGTCTGACAGAGTACCAACGCTGCAATTAATACCAAGAATTGATTTTTCTCTAATGGTGATCCGATGCCCGGATTGAAATCCATCACCTATCTCAACATCCTCATAGATAATCGAATGCGACCTGATGACTGAGTTGGGTCCAATAATAGTTTTTTTAAAATCATGTTTCTCTACGCTAGCTGAATTTTTATTATAGAAAGAGTCAGTCGGTTCACCTAATATCGAATATGGACCTATAAAGGTGTTGTCTCCTATAACTACGTTAGGATAAATAATAGATCCATAACCGATGTTTACATTTTTTCCTATTGTAACATCCCGATATTTAATCCAATTGTTTTTCATCATTATAGACTCAACCATATGCGCCTTTCTCTAATATTTGCTTTTGATTTGATTGTATTGGACCATCGCTTTCCAGCCTCATGCGAAGCAGTCCGTTGATTAATAGTTTCACGGAAAAATTGTCAATCTCATTTCCGTGCCCAGATCAAGACCTTCCGATTGACAGGCACATCACATATAATTTCAGGATCAGATGATGCGGCAAGTTCGCTCAATACTAAACCATCCGCTTCTATCACAACGTTATGTTTAATCCACGCCGCGGGACGAGGGATGGCCACCGTGAGATTCACTTCTTCATCTGCAGGTATTTGGACGCTTAGTATATCGACCTCAAGGATGTTCTGCTCCTTGATCGATAATTCAAGTGTGGCTGATGTCCGAGCACGGATAGAAACCTTTGCACAACTAACCAG
>PLMV01000145.1 GCA_003141615.1 Syntrophaceae bacterium | reverse complement strand
CTTTCGGCGATTCCTCTTTTTATTCTGACGATTATTGTCGCGGGATATTTTTTCAGTTCATATCCGAATGTTTCAGAAGATATAATAGACGCCATCAGAGGATTTCACCCTTACTTTTCCGAAAAGCTTTTGGCTCAGTTGGGGCAAATTGAAAGGAAAAAACATTTACTGGGCTGGGCGGGGGTACTGGGACTGGTAGGTCTTTCGTCCATGATTTTTAATTCCATGGAAACAGCGCTGAATATTATTTTTCGTTCCCGGAAAAAACGGAATTATTTTGTTTCCAAATTGTTAGCGTTCTCGATGATCCCGGCGGGATGGATTATAGGCAGCATCAGTTTCATAATCAGCTATGCGGCTGCTTTGCTGGTGAAGCAATCCGTGGAAATAGCCGAAGGTCTTGATATCTCTCTTGGCGTCATGTCGGGAGCCCTGCTGCGTTATGCCGTTCCTTATTTAATCACGGTAATTTTCTTTTATTTCATTTATCGGATTATTCCCTCAAATAAAATTCGTCCAGCCGTTGCCCTGGGCGGCAGCGCTCTGTTTGCTTTGCTTATGGAAATCGCCAAACAATTATTCACCTGGTACATAGCCAACTACACCCGCTACAATGTAATTTTTGGTTCTTTAGGGACGATTGTTATCCTGGTTATCTGGGCATTTTATGTCGCCTTGATTTTTTTGTTTTGCGCGGAGCTTATGTCGTCGTATCAGCGGCGCGATATTATTCTGCTGGAAAAAGCTATGCTCAAACCACACAAAAACATCATGAAAGTTGATGAGCGGCTTTTTAAAAAATTCGGCCGCGCTTATGAGAGGGGCAGCATTATCTTTAATGAAGGCGATAGCGGGAACGAAATGTTTTATGTCCTTTCCGGACGGGTTTGTTTGGAGAAAGTTTCCTGTCAGGTAAAAAAAGTATTGGTCGAAATGGAAGCCGGACAATATTTCGGTGAAATGGCCGCCCTGATTAACGCGCCACGCACGGCTTCGGCTCGCGCGCTGGAGGATTGCCATTTGGCGGTTATTGACGGCAATACTTTCAGTGATCTGGTGAGAGAAAGCCGGGAAGTCGGTATTGTAATGCTCAAGGAATTTTCCCGCCGCTTGAAAAATTCCAACACGGCTCTCGATGAATTAACCAACCTGTGGACACGCATGATTATTGTAATTCATTTTATGGATCATGCTCCGGTTAATATTGAAGAGCAGTTACCGAGACTTGCCCTGCTTACCAAGAAAGAGTCAGCAGAAATCAGGGAATTAATAAATGAACTTGCTCATCAGGATATATTTGTCATCAAGAACGGATTGATGATGGAAGTAGTAAGCGCAAAGATGTGGTCTCTGTTTGATTCCGGCGCGCTGAGTAAATGTTTTATCGAGGATGCAGACAAAATCTGATACCAATTCTCTAAATCAAAGCGCTATCTTTGTTGGCGTCGTCGGCGGCTTCCTCAACGTATTTACTATACGCATCGTCGCCTCCGCCTAGCCCCGCTGAAGTGGGACAGTTCAACTAACGAATTCCAGTTCACTGCGTAACTGTAATTCGAGTTTCACTGCCGCCTCGATATCATCTTTGATTTAGAATTGGTATAGTATTCAGCCAGCTCCAAATTATTTTCTCGTGAATTTAATAGAGCGTTAATTATCCCTGCGTTTCTTCCGCGGCTGATGGGCTTTGGGAAGTTTCTTTACGCGATGGTTATCCTTGTTCCGTTTAAATTTGGTGACAAATTCTTTTGAGGCAAGATATTTATCCGCAAAAGAAACGATGAAGGATTCCTTGTACTTCGGCGGGACCAGCGTGAGTGGCCACATATGCTTTCTAATGATATCTTTTTCGATAGCATTCAAAATAAAATGTTTTTTAGCATTGGCCAGGGCGATTTTGGGATGTTCGATGCCGTGGTTTTTTTCTTCAGGAAGATCCGGAACGGTATGATTTCTCCAGTCATACAGGAAAAAATCATGAAGGAGCGCGCCGCGGGCGGCGGATCGGGAATCAAGCTTCAGAAATTTGCATGCCCTGTATGAGAAATAAGACACATCCATCACGTGATCGTAAATTGAAGAATTATGATGATAATGCAATTTGAGCTTCAAAAATTCATCATGCATGTAAATATCTTTAATCATGTCGTAAAATTCATTTTCAAAGGGCTTCCGTCCCTCCATGTTCAGCCTGATCTTGCTCAGGATGGATTTTAAAAACGTGCTAATCCTGCTCTTGATCTCCATGTCGATGTTGTTATCGATATACCTTCTCAGATTGGGGTACGCGGAGCGGAGCCGTCGAAAGGAATTAAATATGTTCTCAATTTCAGCGTCACTCAGGTTAAAATATTCAGAATACAGATAGGCGATCTTCTTCCTGAACGAAGTAATCGTGGCGATAGAGAAAACAAAATCCGTGGCTCCATAAATCACTAAGGCAATAGAAACAATGTGGAGAAAGGGACCATCTTGCGACTGCACATGCCGTAAAACAGCCGGATGGATGAAGGTGATGAATATCAGAGCCAGGGCTGTCCAGCACAGTGAAAAAAGCAGAGAGACTCTTCCATGTATATTAAATCTGCTATCCGAATAGTCCCACAAATTTAATTTGAATACTTTTTCGAATATGAAGCCGGTGAAATATTCGGTTAAGGTCAAAACAATGCCGTATACGATCAGCTTGGTTGGCAGTGGCCAGTGATGGATCAGAAATTCCAGGATGATGATAAAAGCAGCCCCGAACCCGTAGATGGGGATGAACGGCCCATATAAAAAACCGGCGTTGATAAATTGGCGTTGAGATATAGACCGGTATACCGCTTCTATGATCCACCCCATGAAAGAGTAGATCGCAAAAAGAACGATAGCTTCGAATATACTTATACCATCAAATATCATTGTGATATCTTCATCACATCTTTAGAATTTAATATCAAGGTCTTATCTGGAACCCGTGGATTAATTATATTTAACTGAACGCATAAATGTTATTATTACTTACACGGTATGGATGAAATATTTATAATATTAAGCATCTGTTGTCAATGAATCTCTATTATTATATGCTTCCTACACATTGGGTTTTTTTTATTGACAAGAAAGGCATGTCCATACATAATATCAAACAACGGTGCCTGATTAACATCAACTAGATCAGTCATTATTACGTAAAAGCATAAAATGGTTAATGATAAGGAGGCGAGACAAAAGATGACTATGGCAAATATTACTATTAATGGCCAGAAAATCAGCGCAAAGGCGGGAATTACTGTTCTGCAAGCCGCAAGGGAAGCGGGCATTGATATCCCCACACTTTGTGACCATCCCGCGCTATCTCCGGTTGGGGCTTGCCGAATGTGTATTGTAGAAATAAAAGGACAACGTGCTTTGCAGACTTCATGTACATTTCCTGTAATCGAGGGAATGGAAATACAGACAGATTCCAAAATGGTGACTGATGCCCGCAAGCTGGTTCTTGACATGATCTTTTCGGAAAGAAATCATTTTTGTCCATATTGTGAGATGAGCGGCAGTTGCGAGTTGCAGGATCTCGGCTACCGTTATCATGTCGATCACTGGGTATTCTCCACTTATACGAAAGCCTTTCCACTGGATGCCACACATAAATACTACCTGATGGAACACAACAGGTGTGTTCTTTGCGGAAGGTGCATTCGTGCCTGCGATGAGCTTGTGGCCAATCACACCCTGGGCTTAGGGCAGCGCGGAAGTGAGAGTATGGTTCGCGCGGATGCTAATATTCCGCTTGGTGAATCTTCCTGTATTTCCTGCGGCACCTGTACTCAGGTTTGTCCAACGGGAGCTCTGTTTTACAAAAGAAGCGCTTTTATGGGCAAAGACAGCCTGACCCAAAAAGTAAAAAGCACCTGCAATCAGTGCGGCGTCGGCTGTGGTACGGAAGTTGTGACACGCGGCGGAAATGTTTTGAGTATTCTGGGCGATTGGGATGCTCCGGTTAATAAAGGACTGCTATGCAAAATGGGTCGTTTTGAACCCTTATATGATAGCCGCAAGAGACTTACCACGCCTCTTCTACGCACTAAAGGGAAGCTCAAAGAAATAAGCTGGGAAGAAGCAATCCAGACTCTGGCTAAACAAATTAACACAGTCAAGGCTTCGGAAATAGGCGTGCTTTCGGGCAGCTATTCTTCTAACGAGGCCCTGTATTTAATTAAAAAATTATTCAATGAGAAATTGCAAGTCTCCAATATCGGCCTGACCAATACTGTGGCTCCCAGGATTTTCGACAAAGTTCAAAGCAAGCTGGAAGATATTGCCCAAAGCGATATTATTCTTGTTGCCGGGTCCGATCCTCTAAACGACCAGCCGGTTGCTTCATTCATCATTAAACGCGCCGTAGACAAAGGCGCAAGACTGATTGTGGTTGATGATAAGAAAAACGGTTTAGCTCCGTTTGCCTTCATGAATGTCGACATGGCTGATATAAGCAAAGCCGTTGAAGTTGCCAAAAGAGCCAATAATCCGTTTATTCTCTATGGCGCCGGTATTACCAAAACTGCCATAGCCGAGCTCAAGAAACTGAAAGATAAAGCAAACTACATTATAGTTGAATCAGGCGTCAACACTGTAGCCGCGGCAGCGTTAGGATTAAATAACGGTTATAATCCGTCCGGGTTAAAACTTTTATATGTCTTAATGGGTGAGCAAAATTACGAGGGCGCTGATTTGTTGAAGGGAATTCCTAAAAATGCGTTTATCGTGGCGCAGGCAAGTTACTTATCGCCTCTCACAGAGCGGGCGGAGCTGGTGTTGCCTGCGGCAATCTGGTCGGAACAAAACAGCAGTCTGACCAATATCGAAGGAAGAATACAGAATATCAATAAAGCGGTGGAACCTGCAGGCGATGCTAAACCGGACTGGGAAGCATTGCAATTATTATCAGCAGAACTGGGCAAGAATATTGCCGTGTCCATAGATAAAGTTTCAGCTGAAGTGATGAAGTCACTTAAATGAAAGGAGACCCTGGATGGCAAAAGTCAAGATAGCGACAGACTGGTTAGCAGGCTGCGCGGGATGTCATATGTCGTTACTGGATATTGATGAGCGTATTGTAGCGCTGTCGGAATTGGTTGAATTTACATCGAGCCCGATTACAGACCTCAAGCATCCTCCTAAAGAAGGCGTAACTGTGGGTATTCTGGAAGGAGCTATCTGCAACACTCACAATATCGAAGTCGCCAAACAAATGCGTGAACGCTGCGATATCCTCATTGCAGTTGGCGACTGCGCAACATTCGGCGGTGTTCCGGCCATGCGTAATCTGGTAGGTACTGATGCGGCCTTGAAGCGTGCGTACATTGAAACGGAAAGCACCGTTGATGGAGTTATTCCGGATTCCGATGAGTTGGGAAAGCCTTTGGATATGGTTGTTGGAGTAGATAAAGTGGTCAAGGTTGATCTGTTCATTCCGGGTTGTCCGCCGAGGGCGGATGCATTTTTTTATGCATTAACGGAGTTGCTTGCGGGACGCACACCGGTAATTTTACCGCCCGAATTATTTACATACGATTAGAGGAGAACTTTTATGGGTCGGAAGATAACTATTGAGCCTGTGACACGTATCGAAGGTCATGGACGTGTAACAATACATCTGGATGATCAAGGCGTGGTAGAAAAAACTTTTTTCCACGTTGACGAATTCCGTGGTTTGGAAAAATTCTGCGAAGGCCGTCCGTATTATGAAATGCCGCAAATTACGCAGCGCATATGCGGAATCTGCCCGATCAGCCATCATCTGGCAGCTTCCAAGGCATGCGATGCGATTTCTCGTGTGCAGCCTACGCGTACCGCCAAGCTACTGCGCGAATTGATGCATATGGGACAGACAGTTCAGTCACACGGTATGCATTTCTTTCATTTGGCCGCGCCGGATCTTCTGTTTGGCTTTGATTCTGATCCGGCAACACGCAATGTTTTCCGGATAATTAAAGAAAATCCCAAGCTGGCGCTGAAAGCCGTTAACATGCGCCGCTATGGTCAGCAGATAATAGAGAAACTGGGCGGAAAACGCGTTCATACGAATTTTGCGGTTCCCGGCGGAGTCAATGCTCAGTTGACCAAAGAAGATCGTAAAGCCATGGCATCAGAGCTAAAGGCAATGACCGCAATAGCTCAGGAGGCTATAAGCATTGCTAAAGGATGGCTCGAAGCCAATAAGGAAACTGCGGCGACTTTTGCTTCTTTCCCCTCCAGTTATATGGGGTTGGTGGATGCGGAAGGAGGACTTCAACTGTATGACGGTGAAATTCGCGTGAAAGGCGCGCAGGGCAATTTTCTGGCTCAGTTTAAACCGGAGCACTATCTGTCTTTTATTGCCGAGCATGTAGAGCCGTGGTCATTCTTGAAGCATCCTTACTTGCGTAAGATGGGCTTTCCTCAGGGCTTCTATCGCGTCGGCCCTTTGGGCAGACTGAATGTCATCGATAAAATCGGCACACCGCTGGCTCAGGAAGAATTCAAGCTGTTCAAACAAATCAATGACGGCCTGCCTGTAGAGGGTTCTTTGTATTATCACTACGCGCGGATGATTGAGGCTCTTTATGGAGTGGAACGCATTGGCCAGTTGCTGGATGATCCGGATATCATGTCTACTAATGTTCGCACCTATCCGCCGCTTTCGAATGTTCCCGGTCAGGGTGTGGGCGTTGTTGAAGCGCCTCGCGGAACGCTTTTCCATGACTACAGCACGGATGAAAACGGTGTTTTGACCAGAGTTAATCTCATTGTGGCCACGGGCAACAACAATTGGGCCATGCATACCGCCGCCGGAGCAGTCGCTAAAGCTTATGTTGACGGTACAAAGCTGACAGAAGGAATGTTAAACAGAGTGGAGGCGGCTATTCGCTGCTATGATCCCTGCTTGTCTTGTTCCACGCATGCCATAGGCAAAATGCCGCTGGAAGTCACATTGATCGCCTCTGATGGCACCATTCTTGATCGCATCAGCCGTTAGTGTAGGTACATATAATTTTTCAGGCGGATAAGTTTGATGCTTACCCGCCTGTTTTTTTATGAAAATAAATGGATTGTAAAACAATTATTATTGGATACGGCAATATATACCGCGCGGACGACGGCGTCGCCTTCGCTGTAATAAACGAGTTGCGCCGGCAACTGGGGCAGAAACTGCTGGAAGAGGGCGATACCGGTCTGGATGAACTGGGTGGTGAAAATGATTCAATTTTTCTACTCCAGCTTGTGCCGGAAATTATGGAACTGCTCGCGGGCTATAATAGAATAATTTTTGTTGATGCACATGTTGGTTCTGATCTGGAAGATCTTAACTGCTCTCCGGTTGAGGCACAATATATTTCTTCTTCATTTACCCATCACATGACGCCTTCCGCGCTTTTGGCATTTCTCAAAACTATGTATCAATGTGAACCAGAAGCGTATATGGTCTCCATCCGCGGCTACGATTTTGATTTCAAGCGAACCTTTTCTTCTCGTGTGCAGGCGCTTGTGCAACCGGCTGTGGATGCCATTTTAAAAGTGATAGATCAATAATAGGTATGAACCCCAAAGCAAACTTTGGAAACCGATTCCGCAGCAAGCACTTCTTCCTGTAGTCCTCAAATTGTTAACCTTGATACATATGCAACATTTCAATTCGTAAGTGCGCCACG